>NZ_WLZY01000009.1:0-118718 GCF_010122465.1 Phytoactinopolyspora mesophila
TCCTCCACCTTCGACGGCGCAGTCGTGCTCGACGGAATCCTCGGCGAAGAAGACGGCACCATCGTCAACACCGCCATCAACGCCCTCGCCACCCCCAGTGGCCCCGACGATCAACGCACCCCATCCCAACGCCGCGCCGACGCCCTCGTCGAACTCTGCCGCCGCGCACTCGCCAACCGCGACGTCCCCACCCACGGTGGCGAGCCCACCCACCTCATCGTCATCACCGACCTGGCCACCCTTGAAGCCCGCACCGGCGGGCTCGGCGAACTACCCAACGGATCCATCCTGCGCGGCGACGCCGTACGCCGCCTCGCCTGCGACGCCCGGATCAGCCGGATCATCACCGGCCCGGACTCCCAACCCCTCGACGTCGGCCGCTCACAACGCACCGCCACCCCCGCACAACGCAAAGCACTACGCCTACGCGACCGCGGCTGCATCTTCCCCGGCTGCGACCGCCCACCCGAATGGACCGACGTCCACCACCTCATCCCCTGGGCCCAAGGTGGGCACACCGATATCGACGAGATGGCCCTGCTCTGCCGCAAACACCACACCGTGGTACACGAGGGCGGCTGGACCATGCTGGCCACCGGGCCGCGACGGTTCCGCTTCGTCGATCCGCATGGAGTTCCTGTACCGGCCGATCCGATCCCACGCACCACCAGCACCGTCACCACCCTCATCAACACCACCCAACCCCCACCCCGAGCCGGACCCACCACCAGCAATGACACCAACACCAACACCGGCTGCGGAAACAGCGGACCAAGCCAGGACCACAAAGACGGCACGGCAGGTGAACACGCCAGAAACCGTCAGGCCAGTGAGCACGCCGCACCCACGGGCAGCACCGACGCGGCCGGCCAGGAAACCGCCGGAGCGACCAGCGATGTAACCGTTGCTGCAACGAGCCATCCAACGCGCTTGGCACCTGGCGAGGCAGCGAACATTGCTGAACCTGCGACGAGCGCGGACCCACCGACCGATCCTGCCGACAGAGCCGACGCCGCCTGAACGGCGAAGCCTGAGCACCACGGTCTTGGACACCACAGCCTTGAGCGCCACAGCCTTGAGCGCCACAGAGCACGGGAACCCGTGCCTGAGCAGGCACCACCGCCAAGCCTACAGTGCTGTGACCGGATACGCGGCGAGCGCCATCGCCATCGCCAACTACAGCTCGGCCGCGATCACCGGTCAGAACATGAGGAGGAGGCGTCCGGCGTCATGGGGCGGCGGGGACGAAACCAGAGCCCGGCTGATAGTTAGGTGACTGGTGCCGGAAGTACGTGTTGTAAACCTCGCAGTATCGGCCGCCGGCCCGCAGCAGCGTCGCGTGGTCGCCTTCCTCCATGATGCGGCCGTGGTCGAGCACAATGATCCGATCCACGTGTTCGATGGTGGACAGCCGATGCGCGATGACGATGGACGTGCGGCCGGCTAGCACCACGTCGAGACCTTCGGAGATCTGAGCCTCCGTCAGCGGGTCAACGCTGGCCGTGGCTTCGTCAAGGACGACGATGGCGGGGTCCTGAACCAGCAGCCGCGCCAGCGCCACCAACTGTCTTTGCCCCATCGACAAGGCACGGCCGAACTCGCCGACGTCGGTGGCCAGCCCGTCCGGCAACGCTTCGAGCCATTCGCCACCCGCGACCTGGCTGGCAGCGGTGAGTACCTCCGCGTCAGTGGATTCCGGGCGCGGGTACCGGATGTTGTCCGCGACCGTGCCACTGAACAAGAACGGCTGCTGGGGCACCGCACCGATCTGCTGGCGGTACTCCCCGATGTCGAGGCTGCGGATGTCTCGCCCGTCGACCAGCAACCGGCCTCCGGAGAACTCGTAAAAGCGGGTGATCAGCTTCGACAACGTTGATTTGCCCGCGCCGGTGTGCCCGACGAGCGCGACGGTCTCACCGGCTTCGATGACGAGGTTGAACTCTCTCAAGACCGGCCGGGCGGGCTCGTACCCGAAGGTCAGATTGCGGAACTCGATGTGCCCGGCCAACCGGCCCACCGGCTGTGAATCTTCCTGAACCACCCGCGGTGTGGCATCGATCAGGGCAAATACCCGTTCGGAAGCAGCCATACCCTGCTGGAACTGCGACCAGAACGCCGCGATGGACGTCAGCGGGAACCAAAACAGGGCAACGGCCTGCAAGAAGAGATACCAGTCTCCGGCACTGAGCGAGCCACCGATCACCGCCGTGCCACCCACCTGGACCAGCACGACGGTCGCCAACCCGGCGACCAGGAACAACAGCGGAAAGATGCCGGAGAAGACAAAGCCCTGCCGCAGGGTGACGGCGTAACTCTGCTGGTTGATCGGGCGGAACTCCGAATAGACCGTGTGCTCCTGCCGGAAGTTCTTGGCCACCGAGATTCCGCCCATGGTCTCCTGTAGGTTCGCATTGACCCTGGCCAGCGAACGCTGGGCACGCAGCGTATTGCGACGGGCGACGCGCCGGAACAACAGCGCCAGCCCTATCACGATCGGCGACACGAGCAGAGTGAGCAACGCCAATTCCACGTTGCGCAGGAACAACAATCCGGTGATGAACCCAACCAGCAATACCTGACTGAGCAGGTTCATGGTGAGGTTGACCACGGTGGCGAAATCGTCGGTGTCGGAGGTGACCCGGCTGACGATCTTGCCGGTGGCATGCTCGTCATAGAACGACATGTCGCGGTCGAGCACCGCGTCGAAGGCATCCTCACGCAGATCGAGCACGACGTCTCCGGTGACCTTGGCGCTGTACCACTGGCGGAAGAAGTTGAACACCCAACCGAGCACACCCGCCGCCAGGATGCCAGCAGTCAGTATCCAGCCGATGTCGGCGACCGTCCCTGCCTCGATCCGGTCGACGCCCCAGCTGATCAGCAGCGGCATGGCGGTCTGGGTCAGTGAGTGCAGCACGATCATGACCGCCACCAGGGCCATGGCGGCGAACTTCGGCCGGAAGTAACGCAGTACCCGCCGCAGCAGCTCCCGGTCGTCATACGTGCGGTCGTAGTCCTCGACATCGAGGCCGTTCATGATGAAGCCCATCAGACGACCGCCCCTTCTTCCGGTTCTTCCGGGACAGACGCCACCTGGCTGCCCGGTGCGACGTCGACCTCGTCGTAATGCGCGAAGATTCGCCGGTAGAGCGAACTGCGCTGGAGGAGCTCGTCGTGGGTGCCGAAGTCGACGAGCTCTCCACGGCGGAGTAGCAGCACCTTGTCCGCCCAGCGGATCTGCGCCAGCCGGTGGGTGATGAGCAAGGTGGTGCGCCCCGCCAGGATCCGCTTGATGGCCTGCTGGATCAGGTCTTCGGTGGCGGAGTCGATGGCGCTGGTCGAATCGTCCAGAATCAGGATGGCCGGGTCGGTGAGCAACGCCCGCGCGATGGCCAGCCGCTGCCGTTGTCCGCCGGACAGTGTGACGCCACGCTCGCCGATCACCGTCTCGTAGCCGTCGTCCAGCTCGGAGATGAACTCCTCGGCCTGGGCATCTCGGGCGGCTTGGACGACGGCATCACGGTCCACCTGCTGGCCGAGACTGAACGCGATGTTCTCCGCCACCGAACGGGAGAACAACACGATGTCCTGTTCGATGGTTGATATCTGCGACCGGAGCGAGTCGAGGTTCCAATCCTGCACATCCACGCCGTCAACCAGGACCCGGCCGGAGTTCACGTTGTAGATACGCGGTACCAGCTTGGTGAGTGTGCTCTTGCCGGCGCCGGTCTCCCCGACCACGGCCACGGTCTCGCCGGGGCGCGCGGTGAATGTGACGTCGCGCAGTACCGGCTCGGCGTCACCGTAACCGAAGGTCACGTTCTCGAAGACGATCTCACCGCGGACTCGCGCCTCGCGCCCGGCCGGATTGTGGTCGAGCTCGCTCTCGCTGTTCATGATCCTCAGAATCCGGCGGGCGGACACAAGACCGATCTGCACCAGCGAATACGCGAAGATCGAGATGAAAGTGGGAAAGCCAAGCAAACCCATCAGACCCATGAAGGCGATCACGTCGCCCAAAGACAGGTCGCCAGCGCCGTAGAGCGTCAGCGCGTGCCACAGCGCTCCCGCCATCGCCACGGCCAGGATGAGCGTGGGCAGGTAGCGCGCCTGGATCAGGCCGTTGCGCACGAACGAGTCGCGGTAGCGCCGCGCATTGCGCTCGAACCGCTGCCGTTCCTGTGCTTCCTGCGCGGTGACCTTGATGACTTCGATGCCCCGCACGGCCTCGTTCAGGCCGGCGTTCAGGTCGCCGAACTGCTCCCGCATCGTGGTGGAGACCGGGCTGAGCTGGCGCATGTAGTGCCACAGCGCGAGAACGAACGCCACCACGAACAGCACCGGCACCAGCAGCAGACGCGGGTCGATGGTGGCGATGAAGATCAAGGGAATAAGCCCTTGCAGCCCCGAGTCCACGATCAGGTCGAGGCCGGGGGTGACCATGTTGGACAGCTGCCGGATGTCGTTGGCCGCGCGGGCCATCAGGTCTCCGACCCGCTGCCGGTTGTGGAAGGTCTGGCTCTTGCCGAGCAGGCTGACATACAGCTCGTCCCGGGCATCGCGTTCCAGGCGCTTGGCCAGTACTTCTCCGCTGAGCCGGGCTCCCAGGTCGAGGATTCCCCGCCCGGCCACCACCAGTAGGAGCGCGACCGACACCATCATCAACGCGCGCGCAGCGTCGCCGTCGCCGCCCAGCACGGCGTCAAAGGCCCGGCCCGTGAGAGTCGGAATCATCGAATTCAGCGCGACCATCACCGCCGAACCGCCGACGAACCCGAGCAGGTAAAACGGCTGACGGCGCATGTGGGACCACACCCACCGGACCGGGCCTCTGCGGTCGAACCGGTGCGCGCCGTCGACGGTGAACTCAGAGTTCAGCAAAGACACAGTGCGCTCCGGACATAGACGGCCTGGGGTCTGCAGCGGTGGGTGGCGACGGACCCACATAGTTCTACCTGATTCCACCGACAGGGTCGCGGCATTATTCGCCGGTTGCGGCGCTCATCAGTCCGCTCGACCACGCCCAGCCCGCGACCCCGACCCGATTGCGCACGCCCAGCTTCTGCTGGATGTTCGCGAGGTGGTTCTTGGCCGTGCCGGGGCTGATGAAGAGCTCGGCGGCCACTTCGGCATTGCTGCATCCTTGCGCGACGAGTCGCGCCACCTCCACCTCGCGCTCGGTCAGCGCACTCGCCGGCACGGTGTCGTGAGTTCCACCGCCCGGCGCCGGAGATCGCATGTGCGCCAATAGGCGGACGGTGATCTGCGGGCTGATCAGCGTATCCCCGGCCACGGCCGCGCGAACCGCCTCGATCAAAAGGTTCGGTCCGGAGCGTTTGAGCAGGAAGCCGCATGCACCACCCCGCAACGCGGCATGCACATATGTGTCGAGGTCGAACGTCGTGACCACAACCACACGCACCGGAGCCGCGACCGAGGGGCCCGCCAGCCGCCGGGTGAGCTCGAGCCCGTCCATCCGAGGCATCCGGACATCGGCCAGCACGACGTCGGGCCGCAGCCTGCTCACCATCTCGAGAGCCGCCATGCCGTCCGCGGCCTCGCCGACTACCTGCATATCCGGCTGCGCGTCCAGCACCATCCGGAACGCGCCGCGGATAGCCTCCTGGTCGTCGGCGATGACGATCCGGGTGGTCATCGTCCCCCCTCCGGACCAGCTGAGTAGGTGGCCACCAGGGGCAGCCGTGCGGAGACCCGCCATCCCTGGCCGTCCGGGCCGGCACGAAACGTGCCGGAGAGCGCCTCGACCCGTTCGGCCAGACCGGGCAGGCCGACTCCGCCGCGGCGACCCAGATCCGGGATCGGTGCTCCACCGGCGTCGTTGCTCACGAGAACCTCCAGCTCATCGCCGTCCTCGCGGATGACGATCCGCACCGTGGTCGCCGACGGCGCGTGCCGGCGTACGTTGGTCAGCGCCTCGACGACCACCCGGTGGACCGTGCCCGCGAGCTCGCGCGGCACCCGGGCGACCAGGTCCGGATCCAGGCACAGACGAACATCCGCCGCGCCGGCGCTTCCGAACCGTTCAACCAGCTCAGGTAGTTCGGCCAGGCCTGGCGATGCCCCGCTCACGCCCACCTGCCGATCGGAGGCATTCCCGTCGCCGCGCAGGAGGTGCACGGTGCTGTCCATCGAGGTCATCGCCCGCAAGCCGGCCGCCTCGATCCGGCGCAACACCACCTGGACCGGGTGACCGTCGTCAGTGATGACCTGGGCGGCCTGCGCCTGGGCGATCATCTCACTGACGTCATGGGCGACGTAATCGTGCAGATCGTGTGCGAGTTCTAGCCGCTGCGCCTGCCGTGCGGCAGCAACGGCACGCGCCCGACGGTGGTCCAGATGGCGCAGGTACAGACCGACCGCGGCGGCGAGAATCGGACCGAGGGCCCAGAATGCCACCGCGTAGACCGACTCCTCGACGGTCAATTGGTCCGCGTCCGAGTAACCGGTGGCCCGCAGAACGCTCACCGAAGCCGCCAGCCCGGCCAGGCAACCCGCGACCACAGCCGCCCGCACCGTTGCCCAGCGGACGACCACTCCGACCAGTACACACAGCAGCGCGGTCTCGGCGACCGCCAACGGCGGCATACCCGGCCAGTCCAGCACCCGGTGGCCGAGCGTCGCCACACCGGACACCACACCGGCGCCACCGACAAGCCACGGCAGCCACGGCAGCCACGACTTCGACCGCGGCCACCAGATCATCAGGATCGCCACGACGGCCGTCGTCGTCGCCAGCGGCCGGGCCCAGGGCACGGCGACGCCCCACCCGAGCAGCGCAATCACCAGTACCGTGCAGCCGGCAGACCGGATCCGGCGGTGTGCGCCGGCGCCGCTCCGGATCATCGGCCACTGCCTGACGCCGTCGAGCGAACCATGACCCCGAGCCTACTGGCCGCCACGGTCCCGCACCTGTGCCGTTCGGCATATTTCCCGTGGTCAGCGCCGACTGATTGCGGCCGAACGGCATCTGGTGACCGGCACGCCCCGGACAGAGGCTGGAAGGGCGAGCGAGAACTGCCCGCATGTCGCGTTCGAAGGGTGCCAAACATGACCGACTCCACATCCGTTGAAACCCCGCACGAGGCCGGGTCCAGCCCAGGAAGCAACCGTGCCGCCCCGGGCGCAGGTGGTGGCCCCGTACGACGAGCCCTGCGCAGATGGCGCTCCTGGGTGGGATATGCCGCGGCTGTCTGGGCGTTCGGCTACGGCCTCCTGGGACTGTTATGGACACTGGGCATGCCCGGCTTCCCATTCGGCGAAGGCGACGTCCCGGATGCCCGGCACCACTCGGTGCTCGGCGAGGCCACGGCGGCCGGCACGGGGCCGTGGATCGCCGCGGTCGGATTCGCGGGCGGGCTGGCCGCGATCGGCCTGGCCCGGGCCGGAGCTCGCGGGCCGCTGCGGTCATCGCTGATCGCGTCCGGCTGGATCCTCGCCGTCGCGCTCATCTTTGTCATCCCGGACCAACGGGTGCTGACGACGATCGCCTATACACCCGCGACTCTCGCCCTCCCATTCGGCTGGCCACCGATGGGGGCTGGTGAGTTCTTCGAGCTGCTGTACCCGTGGACCAACCTCAACCTGATCCTGTGCGCGTTGGGCGGGGTGTTCTTCGCGGCGGCCACGGTGGCCTTCCACCTGCGTACGCTCGGGGCATGCCTGCGCTGCGGCCGGCGCCCTGGACGTGCCGAAGGCTGGACCGCACCGGCGTCGGCGGCACGGTGGGGTCGCTGGGCCGCGTACACGGCCGCACTGGTTCCGTTCACCTACGCCGTGGTCCGCTGGCTCTGGGCCTTCGGGGTCCCTCTCACCATCTCGAGGGAGTTCCTCGATGAACTGCATGAAGAGGGCGTCGTGTGGGCTGGTGCCTATTTGGCGACGCTCGGCGCCCTGGGCGGGGTGCTCACGCTGGGCCTGGTGCAGCGCTGGGGCGTGATCTGGCCCCGGTGGGTGCTCGGCCGGGCCGGCAAACCGGTGCCCCCGATGTTCCCGATCACCTTCGCGTCTGTCGTCGCCGTTGCCTTGGCTTCAGCTGGACTGGTCATGGTACGGCTCACCGACTGGACTGATCCGGAGGCGGTAGTCAGCAACCCAGGTGTCCTGTGGCCGGTGTGGGCCGCGGCGCTCGGTGCCGCTGCCCTCGCCTACCACTTCCGCACTCGCGGACGCTGCCACCTGCACCCATGATCATGAACACTTAGTGACCATATTGGCAACTAAGTGTTCATGATCATCGGTGGGTATGGGGGAGCTGGGACGCGGCGGCGGGGTCCAGATGTACGCTCACCGCCGGATGGGTACGCAGCACGCTCGCCGGGCAGCTGTGGTCGACTGGCCCGGTCAGCGCGCGGGTGACCGCGGGCGCCTTGTGGTCCCCGAGCACGGTCACGACGATGGCCCGGGCCGCCATCAGTGCTGGAACGGTCAGCGTCACAGCCTGGACTGGGACCTCCTGGAGCGATCCGAAGAGCCCTTCGTCGACCTGCTGGCGCCGCGACACGTCGTCAAGGGTGATGATTCTGACCCGCTCCGGATCGTCGAACCGCGCCTCGCCCGGTTCGTTGAAGGCGATGTGCCCGTTGACGCCGATCCCCATACAGGTCAGATCGATCGGCTCAGCGGCGAGAAGGCTCGTGTACCGTCGTGCCTCGGCTGCCGGATCGGAGCCGGGCATGATGCGCTCGAGGCCGCCTGGATTCACCGGTGTCAGCCGCCGCGCGAGCCACTGCCCGAACGCTTGTGGATGACTGGGCTCGAGCCCCACGTACTCGTCCATGTGGAAGGCATACAGCCGTGACCAGTCGATACCAGCATCTTTGATCAGGGCCGACAGCATCGTCTCTTGTGAAGGTGCTGATGCGAACACCACTCGAGCCCGTCCGCGTGTCCGGATCGCCTCCCGAATCACCGCGGTGGCGTCAGCGGCCGCGGCCCCGCCGGCATCCTCCGCGTCGTCGCCAATGCGAAGCGAGACGCCCTCGCCAGCCCCATCTGTCGCCGCGTTCACGCTCATCTACCGTCCTCCAGGTTATGCAAGCGGTTGCAGACCTCGACTGTAACCGGTTGCAGATGACGGGTCAACGACCAGCACCGCGTGCTGAGCGACCTCAGGCAGGGGTCCCCGTAGTGCCGCGCAGAGCCAGCGTGCCCTCCAGGACGATCTGCTCCGGCGCCCCACCGTTCAGGTTCTGTTGCAGTAGATCCACCGCGACGCGGCCCAGTTCCGCGACGGGTGCGGTGACTGTCGTCAGGTTCGGTGTCACCGTACGGGCGAGCAAGACGTCGTCGCAGCCGACGACGCTGCGCGCCTCCGGCACCGGCACACCGGCCTCGGCTAGGCCGGCCAGAACGCCGCAGGCCATGAGATCGTCGAAAGCGAATGCCGCTGTCGCCGCCGAGCCGGCGAACGCGACGGCGGCCTCTCTGCCGCCTTCGTACGACGCCCCAAAGGAGCCCAACTCGATGAGTTCGACCTCGGACTTCTCCGCCCATGCTCGGATCGCGGCGGCACGCCGGCGAGCCGCCCAGGATGCGGCTGGACCACCGATCAGCGCCACTCGACGATGCCCGAGCTCTTGCAGATGACGTCCCGCTTCAGTCAATGCTGCCGAGTTGTCACACACGACGGCGGACATCCCCGGGACCGTGCGATTGATGACGACAGCCGGCAGCCCTCCCACCGCCTCGGTGAGCGACCCCGTGGCCGCCCGTGGCGAGGCGATGATCAGGCCATCGACCTGCGCTTTGAGCCGGCTGATCAGCTCCGGCTCAGCGCTGGCTCGCTCGTCCGCGTCGACCAGCATCACCGATGAGTCGATCTGCGCGGCCGCTTGCTGGATGGCCCGCACCAACGGCGGAAAGAACGGGTTGGTGATGTCCGGCACCATCAGGCCCACCATTCCGGTCCGCCCGGTGGCCAGCCCCCGGGCAGCGCGGTTCATCTGATAGCCCATCTCCCGCGCCGTGACCAAGATGCGCTCACGCAACTCGTCGTTGACGATCTCCGGGCGGCTGAACGCACGCGAAACCGTCGACGCCGACACGCCGCACGCCTCGGCGACCGCATAGATCGTCACGCGCTTCATCCTTGCCTCCCACCGTCGACGATTCCAATACCCACGATCATGCCCGACACGCGAGGCCAGGCTAGCCGCTATCATCTTACGCAACCGGTTGCAGCTCAAGGAGAATCATGCCCGTCCGCGCAGCTCGTGCACAGCTTGAAGCCGTCATCTTCCCGTTCTGGCTGGAACACGGCATCGACCACGTCAACGGCGGGTTCTTCACCTGTTTCGACAACCGCGGCCGCAACTTGCTCTCGACCGACAAGTTCACCTGGTCGCAAGGGCGATTCGTGTGGCTGCTGGCCCGCGCCGCGAGGCTGGCCGACCAGAATCTCCTCGACGCGGATCCACGCGAACTGTCCCGGCTCGCCGAAGCCGGCGCCGCCTTCCTCGTGGAACACACCCTCCGACCCGACGGCACGTGCCACTTCGTCGTGGACCGTACCGGCCGCCCAACAGCCGGGCCTGCCGGGGAGACTCACAGTGTCTACGCGGATTGCTTCGTCGCGATGGGGCTGGCCGAGCTTTCGAGACAGACCGGCGACCCGCAGTGGCTCGAGATCGCAGCACCAGTCTTGGACACGGCATCAGCCAGCATCGGCGCCGGAACCGCCGACACTCCTCCGTACCCGGTCCCCCCAGGGCATACCGCGTTCGGCCCGCGGATGATCCTGCTCAACACCCTGCTCGAATACGCCCGCGCCCGCCAGGAGCTCGGCCTGCTCACCGACGAAGACCGCGCCGCTCTGGGTGCGGCTCGCGATGTGATGCTGAGCCACCGGCTGCCCAACGGCACGTTCCGCGAGATGATCCCGGATCGTCCGGACGAGACCACGCTGGTCTCCCGCCACCGTGTTCCCGGTCACGCCATCGAAGGGTTGTGGGTCGCACTCGAGGCCGGCGAATTGCTCGGCCGCACCGGCATTCCAGCGCTGCTTGCCAGCATCCCAGCCCTCTGTGAGTCGGCGTGGGACGACGATCACGGCGGTCTGTTCCGGTACGTGGACCACGACGGCGCGGCCGAACCGCGCGGCACCGACGCCGGATCTCCCTACGAGGCACTCGTCCGCCGCACCTGGAGCACCAAGCTCTGGTGGGTGCACACCGAAGCCGCATACACCACCGCATTAGCGGCGCAGCGGTACGGCGACTCAGCCGCGCAGGGCTGGTTCGACCGGATCTGGGCCTACACGCTCGACACGTTCCCGGGCGGCGATGAGGGCTCCGAGTGGATTCAGATCCGCGAACGTTCGGGGAAGCCCCTCGACGAGGTGGTCGCGCTCCCCGTCAAGGATCCGTTCCATATCGCCCGCAACCTGATGCAGATCGTCGAACTCGGCGCCCTCACCGCACACTCTTACTCGGCCCCTGCGGGTACGTAACGATAGACGTTGGTCTCGTCGGCGAAATAGATCGTGCCCTCGCCGTCGATACCGGACTGCCTGGCCCCGCTACTCACCAGCACCTCGAAGTCGAGGTCGTCAGGGTCGAAACGGAAGAGCCGTCCGCTGGTGTTGCCGTAGACATAACCGTCCTGGCCCCGGTAGTACAACTCGCTGAGCCGGCCCCAGATGTTGGAGTTGGCGATCCCGGTCTCGAAGGAACGGACGATCTCCCTCGTGTCCGGGTCGAACTCGGCAATGGTGCCAGCCTCGGTCAATACCCACAGCCGGCCGTCCGGCGTGAAGGTCATGGCATGGATGATCGTGGCGCCCGGCACCGCACCGCTCCACACCTTCTCGCCCTGTTGCACATCCCAGATGAACAGCTCAGCCTCCTCCTGCGTGGGTTCGCTGGACAGCCCGCCGTGGATCGACGTGCCCGCGTACACGAGACCGTCGCGATACTCCAACGCGGTCACACTCTGATCTTCGACAACATGCCGGTGTACCTCGTGGTCGCCGTTGTTCGGATTGAGCAGCACGAGCGCCCCACCGAGTTCGCCGTAATTGGGGATCGTCCCGGCCGCGACGAGGTCTCCCGCGGACACCATGTGTAGCGGGCGATCCTGCCCGTGCGGCTCCCCGCGCCCGAGGGTGAATAGGTGAGACGGGTTGGCGCCCCAGTCCCAGTCCTTGTTCGTCTTGCCGACGTAGAACGACGCGTTCGGGTAGACGCCAACCACGATCCGGTTCTTGTGAGCGATCATGCTGTCCGCTTGCCCCGGCCCGGACAACTGCTCGAGGTCTCCAGTCTGGTGGTTCACCCGCGCCATCACGCCGGGACTGAGGTAGGCACCGAAATAGACATTTCCATCCGGGCCGTTCCCTACGGAGTGAATCGTCGCCGGCGCTCCATCGATGTCGCCGGTGACGACGTCACCGCTCCCTTCGGCCAGGTTGTAGCGCCACACGGTGCCGTCGCCGCGCAAGCCCACCAGTGTCGTGCCGGGGAACTGCTCCGTGCCGAGCTCGACCAGCTCCAACGCAATGGTCCCGTCGAGCTGGGTCGCCAGCGGACCGTCGTCCCAGCCGATCGAGACAGTCTCCCTCGCATCGATGTCGTAGCCGTGCACCGATCCACCGGAGAGATAGAAGAACAGACCGTCGACGCTGTCCCGTGTCCACGCGCCGACCTCCTGCTCCAATGTCTCCGAACAGCACCATTCACCCGCGGTGCGGTCGTATACAGCGACGTTGTCCGGGCTGGCCGGCGAGTACGCCACGAACACCAGGTCCCCGTGGCGCACGATCCGGTTGACGAAATCGGGTGCGACGCCGTGCGGCAACCCGATCTCGTCGACGACGCCGGACTCCGGGTCGACGCTCATGAGGCGCCCGACAGCGCCGGTACCAACCCAGAGCTCATCGCCGACCTGCTCGAAGCCCCAGGCGTAGTCGCCGTCGTCGATCACGCTGCCGTAGTCCCGGACGTCACCCGATGGGATGTCGTAGGCGTAGACCTTCGCATTCGGGTACGTCGTGCCGTACAGCGTGTCGCCGTCGAGCAGCAGGCTGCGCAGCATCGCCTCTCCGGCCAGGCGCGTGGCCAGCGTCTCCAGCTCCTGGGACAGCGGGTCGTAGCGCCACAGGGTGCCGTCGTTCGGCGCCCGCACACTGAAGTACACCCGATGGTCGGTATCGACGACGATCGAGCTGGCCACCGTGTAGCCCGTCATGTCGATCGAGTCCAGCATCTCGCCGTCGCGGAGGTCGACCACGTTGAAGCTCACGGGGTTGCCGTCGGAAAAGAGGTAACCGACGGGTGTTCCGTCCGGCAGGACGTCCGTGGCGCCGAGCCGCACGTTCGGCGTCGACATCGCGATCCCGAGATCCTCGACCACCGCCCCCTCGCCCCGGTCGAGCACCCGCACGTCGTCGACGTGGTACGTGGCGATGTTCGCGATGCTCGAGTACCAGAGGACCGCCGCACTGGTGGCCTCGTCCGGCGCGTCGGCGTCGAGGGTCACGTCCTGCCAACTGTCACGAGGCAGGCGCCCGATCGACAACGTGTGCTGCTCGAGCTGCTGCCCGTCGTCGTCGTAGAAGTAGAAATACAGCGCGGACGCCCCGGGGCTGGTGTATTCCTCGATGTAGACCTGCGCGGCGACGCGGAAGGAGTTCCCGCCTTCGACGTCGAAGGCGTCGCTGCGCAGTCCCGCACTGATCTCCGAGCTGGGATTGTGCAGCAGCAGGCTGTATTCGCCTTCGGCCGCCCGGGTGTCGACGACGGAGAACGAGTCCGGATCGGCCGCCCCGTGGGTATGTGTCCAGCCGGGAATGTCGCCGTCGACGACGGGCTCCTCGAATCCGCCGTTGACCGGGCCCATCACCGGTGCCGCGGCCGTCGATGGTCCAGCGCCCGCTCCTGGTGCGAACATCAGCCCGGCTGTCAATGCGCCGGCGATGCCCGCCGCCCACGCCGCCGAGCCCAGTCGTGATCCACCGCCGGAGATCCGGCGCTCTCTCGCTTCTTCACTCATCGCACTACCCTTCGGTTTCGGTAACTGCAAGCGGTTGCAGAGTCGGCGCCGATTCCACCTCCCGTCCGTGACACGAGGAACTCCCAGGTAGGCGCGGTTGCCCGCCGGCTACTTCAGCCCGCTCATCACCACGCCACGAACGAAGAACCGCTGCAATCCGATGAAGATCAACAGGGTCGGCAGAAAGATGATCACAGCTCCGGCCATGGTGGTAGCCAGCACCGTGTCCTGCTGTTGCATGCTGTTCAACCCGACCGTCAGGACGTACATGTCCGGTGTGCGCTGCGCGACCAGCGGCCACAGGAAGTCGTTCCAGTGCCACAGGAAGACGAACGTGCCCAGCGTCGCCATGATCGGCTTCGTCTGCGGCAAAATGATCGACCAGTAGATCCGGAATTCCCCGGCTCCATCGATCCGTGAGGCCTCGATGAGTTCGTCCGGGATATCGCGGATGAACTGGCGCATCAGGAACATCGCCTGGACGTTGGCCAGCGTCGGCAGAGTCAACCCCCACAACGTGTTCAGCCCGCCCATCTCGGACACGATGATGAACTGCGGGATCAGCGTCAGGTGGTAGGGCACCATCAACATCGCCACGAAGGACCAGAAGATGACTTCCCTGCCGAAGAACTTCTTCTTGGCGAAGGCATAGCCGGCCATCGATGCGAAGACGAGCACGAGAACAACGGAGGCGAGCGAATAGACCGCGGAGTTGAACGCCCAGCTCATGATCCGCGAGCTACCCAGCACCTCTCGATAGCTGTCGTACGAGATCACCGACGGGATCAGGGAACCCGGCAGGTCGATCGGCTGGCCCGGCTGCAGCGAGATCACGATCATCGCGTAGAACGGGAAAGCGGTGACCACGGCCGCGAGGATCAGCGGCAGATGCATTGTCCCCGGCCGCCGACGCCGGCCCATCCCCGCCACCCGGGCGCTCGCGGGCCTCACCCGCCGGCCGGCCGTGGGTTCCACCATCGACGTCGTCATTTCTTGTTCTCCTTGTCGAACAGCCACCGCTGAACCAGGGAGACGGTGAGTGTGATCACGAGCAAGACGACACCGGCAGCACTCGCGTAGCCGAAGTCGAAGTACCCGAAGCCCTGGTCGTAGATCATGTAGGTCAGCGTGTAACTCGACCGGACCGGCCCACCGCCGGTCATGACGTAGATGGTGTCGAACACCTGGAAGGACTTGATGATCTCGAGGATCAGCACGAAGAAGAGGGCTGGCTTCAGCAGTGGGATCGTCACATGCCGGAACCGCTGGAACCAGTTGGCGCCGTCGAGCGACGACGCTTCGTAGTAGTCCTTGGGTATGGCGAGCATGCCGGCGAGCAGGATCAACATGTTGTAGCCGAAGTTGCTCCATGCGCTGACCATGGCCAGCGAGGGCAGCACCAGTAGATCGCTTTGCAGCCAGCCGAGCGGCCCCGCCCCGACCAAGCCGATCAACCAGTTCAGCGGCCCCTGCTGGCCGAAGATCCAGACCCAGATGATGCCCGAGATCACCGAACTGGTGACCACCGGCAAGAAGAAGATGGAACGATAGATCCCCATCCCACGCAGCGTCCGGTCACACAGTACGGCCATGAACAACGACACCGTGATCGACATCGGGATCGCGATCACCGCGTAGACCAGCGTCACCCGTAGAGCGCCCCAGAAGATCGGGTCGCTGAACAGCCGCGAGAAGTTGTCCATCCCGACGAAGTCCGCGCCGCCGGTGGGTCGCCAGTTGGTGAAGCTCAGCCCCACCCCGAAGATGGCTGGGATGATCTTGAAAGCCAGGAACAGCACAACGTACGGCAAGATGAAGACGTAGGCGATCACCGCCTTGTCCGACTTCAACCAGCGCCGCTTTCCTGGTCCCCGTGCGGCTTTCTCATCGCGGGCAGTGATGGCCACCACGGCCTCCTGTCTTCCTCACATCGGCCGGGCGGAGCAGTGCGAGAACGCCTGCCCCACCCGCGTATCCCAGATCAGCCGCGCGCAAGCAGCGCGTTGACCTCATCGGCTGCCGTGTTCAGTGCGGCCTCCGGGGTTTCCCGGCCGAGCAGCGCGGCCTGAATATGGGGCTTGATCAGATCGATGATCTCGCGCGCTTGCTCGTGGGGCACCGCGGACCAGATGGTGTCGAGGTACTGCTCCTGTTCGACCATGAGCGGATCCTCGAGGAACCCGGTGACCGATTCACGAGCGGCCGAGTACTCGGCGTCACGGTTGAACGACTCCATCTCCTCGGGGGAAGTGAGGAACTCCACCCAGATTTTGGCAGCGTCGATGTTGTCGCTGGTGTTGAAGATCGACAGGCCGCCGACAGTGCCGAAGTTGGCCTGCTCGACGCCGGTCAGCGGCTCGCTCACGATGAGGTTGTCCGGGTCGACGAATCTCATCACCGTCGACACGATCTCGTTCGGCAGGAATGCGACCTCGCTGCGGCCCGCCGCCGACTGCTCGAAATCTTCCGACGTTGTCAGGCTCTGCTGCGGGACGTAGTCGTTGTCAGCCAGCTCACGCAGGAAAGACAGGGCCTCGACGCCCTCCGGACCGTTGAAGGCCGCCTGGCCGTTCTCGTCGAGCACCTGCCCGCCCGCCTGCAGCAGGTAGGGATAGAAGGACATGTTCAGGGTGACGGTGCCGGGGTATTGCGTGAGGTAGTAACCGGCATCCTTGACCGCGGGCGCGATCTCGAGCGCCTCATCCCAAGTCGTGGGGCAATCGACTCCTGCCTCCTCGAGCACGTTCTTGAAGCAGATAACCGAACTGACGCTCATCAGCAGTGGGACGCTGTACAGCTCACCCTCGTAGCTCATCGCTTCGAGCGCTGAATCACGGAAGTCGTCGAGGTCGTCCTCGACGATGTCGCTCACCGGCTCCAGCACACCTTGCGCGACGAACTTCGGCACGAAGTCAGGGTTGAAATACACCACGTCAGGCGCGAGCCCACCGGCCAGCGAGGTGTTCAGCTGCTCCTCACGGCCGTCCCACGGCTGCACGATCACTTCGACGTCGATATCGGGATACTGTTCGTTGAACCGTTCGACGACCGGCTCCCAGTACTGCTCCGTGTTAGCCGCACCGATCGGGTAGGACCAGAAGGTGATCGCTCCCGAGACTTCGTCAGGCGACACCTGATCTCCGGTGCCGCCGTCATCGCCGCCACACGCCGTGACGAGGAGAGCCGCAGCGATGAGGACCGCTGCCGTCCGAATGCCTTTGGTGAGTCCCATTGCGTCCCTTTCTCGACCAGGCGTTTTCCGACTTCGCTATTTGCGCCCAGCCGACATTTGGTAATTACTGGCAACCAAAATTCGTGCAAGCGGTTGCATCACCTTAGTGAGGGACGCCGCACAGCGTCAAGACTCAATCAGGCGAACGTGAGCGAATCGTGGCCTACCCAGTCGATGACAGGCGGGCAACGCAGCCGATTCGTGGCCGCGGGACGTTGATTCAATTCATCCGGCGGAACGCGCACACCACGTATCGAGACTGTGCATTCAGTGATACCGCTGTGCCAACAAATGAGACATCGCGGATCACAGCTCACCCAGTTCCGGGACGCCACCCTGCGTGGACCTCGGCCACCCGGGTCGAGACCGGGACAGCCCGCGAAGGGCAGTGGCGCCTCGTCACTCGCCCGGCAGGACGACGATCTTGCCGAAGAAGTCTTTCGCGACGAAGCGCTCCTGGGCAGCGGCGAGCTCATGCAAGGGGTACGTGGCAGCCAGCAGCGGCCTGAGCTCACCAGCGGTGATGTGCTCAATCATCTGAGCGAAGTCTTCGTGACTGCCGAACGACGATCCGATCAGCTCGAGCTGCTTGAGATAGACGGTGCGCAAGTCGGTCTCGACCAGCGGCCCGGCCATGGCCCCCGCAACGACGTAGCGCCCCAGTGGACGCAGCAAGCGGAGCAGATCCGTGAATGCCGGCCCGGCGACGACGTCCGCAACAACATCCACCGGCTGATCCCCCAGGACCGCCGCAACCTCCGCCACCCAGTCAGTCGTGTGCCGGTCAATCGCGGCGATGGCGCCGAGCTCCAGCGCCTGCCGGCGCTTGGCCGCGCCCGCGACCGCTACCACCTTCGCCCTCCGCACATTCGCGAGCTGGATCAACGCCGAGCCGACACCACCGGAGGCACCGGTGACCAAGACCGTTTCCCCCGGCTGAACTCTCGCCCGGTTGAGCATGCGCATGGCGGTCGTGTACGCGGTGGGGAACGTCGCGAGTTCAGCGTCGCTCAGGGAACTAGATATCTGGTGCGCGTTACCCGCCGGCACCGTCACGAACTCCGCGAAGCCTCCGTCGCGCTCACTGCCCACGTATTCGTTCTCGACCAGTTCGCGTTCGCCGCCGTCGTAGATCATCGGGTCGACCAGCACGCGCGCACCGATCCGCGACCCCGGCACGCCGGAACCGACCTCGTCGATGTACCCGGCGATGTCAGCGCCTTGAATCCGGGGAAACCGCAGGGCTTCACGCCGCCAGCCGGCATTGGAGGACGGGTCGCGGGGAGATCCGTACGCACCCTCCCGGGTCCAGATGTCGGCGTTGTTCAACGCCGTCGCGGCTACCCGCACCCGGACCTCCCCGGGCGCCGGGCGCGGATCCGCGACATCGGTCCGGTATTCGAGCCTTTCGGGTCCGCCGAAGCCGGTCAGCAATACCGCTCGCACGGCCATCACTCCTAGAGGTATACAGACTGGTATGGCTACTACTGGAGCACGCGTTCGCGGAGATGTCAACTCACCGGTCGGTTTACCTCGCGATGCCCAAGCTGAGTCCCCGCGTATCTCCCGCCCCCAACTCGACATTGTGGCTCGCGGAGACTAGTGGGGCCCGCTAATCGCTCAAGCTCCCTGCCACCACGGGAACGTTCACGTCGTCGATGTTGATGTGCCCGAACCCTCCGGTCGCGTGGTCGACGATTTCGATGTGCAGACGCTCACCGATGTAGTCCGAGGCATCCCACCGGCGGCGAGCGTAGGCAGGCCAGCCGGTTCCGGTCTCCCGCCTCAAGATTTCTCCGTTGTCAGAACGCACCAGAGCGATGTAGAGCTGGTCCAGATCCTGGCCTCCGCCGATGAGGAAGTCGATCTGGCCGTCGCCGCCGAGTTCGAACTCCGCTGACCGCAGTGTGCCGGTCAGTCCGTCTCCACCCGCCGCCTCGTTGAATCCCCACAGGTGACACCGGTTGTCACTGCCCCAGGGGTGGGCTTGCAGGAACGTGCCGCCCCAGCCCCAGTCCTCGGCATCAGTGACGTGGTCGTCGCTGAACGCCTCGCCCTCGACAACCGTCCAGCCGGTCAGGTCGCAGGTCGCGAAGTCGTGGTTGGGCAGCGGTTCGGTGCCGTCGAGGTCCCGTGGATCGAAGTGGGAGGGTACGACGTCACCGTGGATGGAGCCGAGGTTCCAGACCTTGAGTGAGCTGACCTTCACCCGCCCGTCGGCGACGAGCCGCACACCCGTCGAGTCGGCCAGCGTCGGGTAGACCCGGGTGGTGATCAGGTGATCGCCGGCGAACGTCTCGATCGTCGATCGGTCGACGAAGGCACGGAAGGTCACCTTGCCGTTGGGCGCGACGTTAAGCTCGCCTTCCTGCACACCCTTGCGTGGATCCGAGTCGAGGCTGGAGAAGGTTCGATCCACGCTGAACGTTCCGGCCGCCTTATCGATCGAGAAGGTCGTGCGCTCCCGACCGTCACCGCTGCGGCGCAGCTCCAGGCCGACCTCGGTCGCGTCCTTGGTCTTGAGCTCGATCTCGACTTCCAGCATGTCGGTCATGTCGGCATGGGCGTCGTCGAGCAGCGCGTTGGCCGCCTCGAGATCGATATTCCGCCCACTGGCCACCTGCTCGGTGCGCAGCGCCTCGAATTCGGCCAGTGGCGCTACCCCCACCGATCCGTCGTCACGCAGGCGCAACTCCACCGGCATGCCGACCATGTGTGCCCAGCCCGCGTCGAAATGCTCCTGGTTCGGGCGGCGGTCCTGGGTGATGGTGAACAGGATCGGCCGCCCGTCCGGCGCCACCATGCCGGCCGGACCGGTGAAGTGTTCGCCGTAGTCGAGAAGCCGCGGTGTGTCGTCGTCGGGCACGAATTGCCTGGCTTCGGCGTCCCACGTACCGACCCAGTACCAGATGTACTTCACGGCGTGCTCGCTGAACCCTTCGAACCAGGGGTTGACCAGAAGGATGTGCTTCTCGTTGCCTTCGTCATCGGTGCCGAGCGGGAGAAAGATCGGCAGTTCCCAGACCTCACCGGTGGCCGGGTACGTCTCGGAGTCGCCGACCAGAAGCGGCCCCTCGTAGGTCCAGTCGATCATGTTCGTCGACGTGTAAAGCAGCGCCGTACCACCGACGGAGGCCCCGGTGTCCGGGTCCTTGATCCCCGAGGTCACCAGCTGGTACCAGGTGATGGTGCCGTCGTCATCAGTTTCCTGCCAGACGAACGGGTCGCGGAACTGGCCGAACCAGATCTCTCCCTCGTCGGCATGCAGGTCAGGTTCCTGAACCGTCACCGGCTCCGGGTACATCTCCCAATCGACCAAGTCGCCTTCGAGTGAGGTAGGCAGGGCCAAGCCGGTGCGCTGGTTGGGTGTATCACTGTCGTCGCCGGCGGTGAAGAACAGCACCGGATTGCCGTCGGCGTCATAGGTCGCGCTGCCGGACCACACGCCGTCCGGCGCCGGCGAATCCTTCGCCGGAGCCAGGGCGGGTTCGACATCACGCCAATGCACCAGATCATCGCTGACCGCGTGTCCCCAATGGATCTGTCCCCAGTAAGGTCCCTGCGGGTTGTACTGGTAGAAGAGGTGGTACTGGCCTTTGTAGTAGATCGGCGCATGCGGCTCGTTCATCCAGTGATCGGGTGGGACGAAATGGTACTGCGGCCGGTAACGGTCGCCGTCGTACCTGGATCGGTCGGGGGCAACATCGGCATCCGGTACTGTGCCGTCGTCGCCCAGGCCGGCCTCGTAGGCAGCCTGGACCTGATCCGGCCCCGGGATGTCGGCGCCCACCTTCAGTTCGTCGATGAGCCCACCCCATGTGCTCGTGCGGAACGCGCCGATCGGCGCCGCGTGGTTGTTCCGGCCCACCTGCAGGTCAGCGGAGCTCGCCAGCACGTATCCACCGGCGGGGACGGACATCGAGGTGGTCAGCTGGCCATCGAGATAAAGCTCCATGGACCCGGCGTCGCCGTCGTAGGTCGCGACGACATGGGTCCACTGACCCGTCGGCAGCTCCGTGCCCTCCGGCGCGCGCAGCGTGTGCCAGCCGACACCGTCGCCGACCTCGAAGACCAGCCGCCCGAACTCGTGGATACCCAGCACGTAACCGGCGTTCTGCTCACGATCCTGCTGACTGACGATCGCCGTGGCCTGGGCGCGGCCGCGCCACTCGTAGGAGCGCGGCGCCACCCAAGCCTCGACCGCGAGTGTCGTGCCAGGAATGAACGCATCGGCCGCCTGCCGGGACATCCAGGTCGACCAGCCGTCGAAGAGCAGCGCGTTGCCGTGGACACCGGGCCGCCGGGTGGGGCCGCTGTCCGGCTTGTACCGGGCGTCGTTGAAGACGTAGTCGATGTGGTCGACGACACCGCTCGCGACGTCCTCCGCAGTGGTGCCGGACGTCTCGTCGAACGGCCAGTGCATAGGTGTGGTCTCCAGTGTCCGCACCCCGTCGAGGTTGAGATGGCCGGTGGTCGACGCGTCCACCGCCCGCAGGTACAGCTCCTCGCCGAGGTGGTCGGAGAGGTCCCAGCTGACCTTGGTGTAGGCGTCATGGCCGGGCCCGGACACCCGGGCCAGCTCGGCGTCGTCCTCGGCACGGACGGCCGCGACGAACAGGTCATCGTCCTGGTCGCCGCCGATCAGGAAATCGACGACGCCCGTCCCTCGCAGCACGAACCGCGACGACCGCAGCTCCCCGGTGGCCTCGTCAGAGACACCGTGCGCTCCCCAGAGGTGGTAGTTCCCGTCCATGCCCTCCAGCGGCTCGTCCGTGACCTGATCCGGGCCGAAGGCGTCGCCGGAGACCACGGTCCATCCGGTCAAGTCACCGGTTTCGAAGCCGCCGTTGCGGATCACGGGCGGCACGACGTCGATCACAGGGGTCTCGTGGTAGGTCTCTACGTGATCGAGGTTGATGTGGCCCCAGCCTCCGGTGGCTTCGTCGACCACCAGCAGGTAGAACTCCTCCCCCAGATGCTCGGAGACATCCCAGACCACCTGGTGCATCCGCTCGGAGTCGTCGAACCGCGTGTTCGTCGCGCGCCGCAGCTCTGCACCGTCGGACTCACGGACGAGCGCGACGTACAGGTGGTCGATGTCGTTGCCGCCGCCCAGCAGAAAGCTGATGTGCCCGACGCCGCCCAGAGTGAACGTGCTCGACCGCATCCGCCCGGTGAGTTCATCACCGCCGGCGGCGAAACCCCAGAAGTGATAGTCACCCACTCGGTCGAAGCAGCAGCCCCACCCCCAGCCCTCGGCGTCGGTCACACCACCGTCGTTGAACGCCTCCCCCTCCAAGACTGTCCAGCCCGAGAGATCACCTGTCTCGAAGCTCGGATTCTCAACAGTCAGCGGTGGTCCCGCCTCAGCCCGCGGCAGCGTGTCCGGACTCGATAGAACTGCCGCGGCCAAGGCCAGGAGCACCGTCACGACCAGCGCGGGCACCCGGGTGCGTCGTACCCGTTCCTTCGGTCGTTTCGCGTCTGTCACCGATTTCTGCATGCTCGTCACACCTCACCAGGCTGGATGGGTCATGCTCGATGGGTCTTGTTCAATGGGTCATGTTCGATGGGTCTTGTTCGTCGGTCATGTTCGGTCGGTCATCGGGACGAGCCCGCCGTCGTACCGCGACGCAGCCGCAGCCGCCCGTCGGCTCCCACGTCCACCGGGATCGGATCGCTTAGAGCGCCGACGAATGGCTCGTCACCCGGGAACTGGACGAAACCGAAGAACTGCAGCTGTCCGGACCGGTCCCGCAGCATCCGCCCGGCGTACAGCTCACCGCGCGGATCGCCGCAGAGGAACTCGTCGGTCACCGAACGGAATGGTCCGGTGGTTGAGTCGCCCACCAGGTAGTGCGTGCCCGTCACCTCCGGACTCCTGCGTCGCCGCTGTTCGCTGTTGGCCCAGCCGTAGGCGGAGAAGAGGACGTAGACTGCGCCGTTCTCCTGGACCAGTTGCGGTACTTCCAGGTGGGCGAAGTCGCCGGGCTCAGTGACCGGCGGCAACGCCTCCCACATGCGCAGGTCATCCGAACGCGCCGCGCCGATGACACCACGGCCGTCGAGCGGACCGGTGGGCACCCGCGTGGTGAGCAGCATGCGGTAGTCGCCGGTCTCCTCGTTCCAGTACACCCATGGGTCACGCCAGCTCAGGTCCGGCCAGACGTCGGTGTCGAGTTGCTCGTAGAACCGTCCGTCGGCTTCGAGAACCGGATTGGCTGCGTCCTTCGTCCAGGTGATCAGGTCGTCGCTGACCGCGTGGCCGATCCGCTGTTCGAGGCCTTTCTCCGCATGGCTGATACCGGTGTAGAACAGGTGCCACGTGCCTTCGGCGCGGATCACGCTGCCGGTCCAGGTGGACATGTCGTCCCAGCTGCCCTCAGGGCCGGGCTCCAGCGCGTCCGGGAGCTCGGTCCAGTTGCGCAGGTCGGTCGAGACGGCGTGTCCGATCCGCGCGTTGACGTGGCGCAAGTCCGGGTCACCGAGCGACTTCGGCGCCTTGAGGTAGAAGACATGGGTGGTGTCCTCTTCCTGGGCGAACCAGAAATCCCACGTCCAGTGATCAGCGAGTTGTAGCACAGGTGTTCCTTCCACAGGTGTGCGGTGGTACGGGTCGGGCGGCCTAGAGGACCTGTTACTCAGGAACGGCTCATGGCGGAACGGAGACGTTCCGGGCCGGGTCGAGGGGCCAGACTCTCACCCGGTTCAGGGTCACCCCGGCGCTGGCCGATATACCCATGCTCTGGGCCTTTTCGGGGAGGCGCGGGTAGATGCGGCTGGTGAGGCTGCGGTGTCCGTTCACGTACGCCTCGACCATGGAACGGTCGACGAACACCCGGAGCCGGAGCCGGTCACCGTCGAGTGTCAACGGCCCGCCTTGCGCTACGCCATCGACCTCGATCTCTATCCGCCGCTCACCTGCGTGGTAACGCATCATCGCCTTCTCAGCACCGTCCGGGGTACGGCGCACCTCGACCTGTAGCTGAGATGTACCTGGCACCACTGCTTCCAGCTCCAGTTCGGCCATGTCGGTGCGGACGGCCGCCAGCGCCGCCGCCGCGTTGTCGAGCGACGGCTCGCGGAGATCAACGACGCCGCCACGCCGCAAGCGGGCCAACTCCCGGACGGGCGCGATCCGCAGCTCACCGTCGGCACCGAGACTGAGTTCGAGCGGCAGTCCCGCGTTGTGCGCCCAGCCGGCCGCCCGGTGCTCGTCGTCGGTGCGACCGTCCTGCGCGATACTCCACAGCAGGGTCCGGCCCGATTCGTCGACGGTTCCGGTCGGGCCGGTGAAATACCCGCCGTAGTCGAAATGCCTGGGCTCGTCGTGATCCGGAGTGAACCGGCGGGCACGCGCATCCCATGATCCGATCCAGTACCAGGCGTACCTCAGCGAATACTCGGTTGGATCCGGCCACCACGGGCTCATGATGAACACGTGCCGGTCCCCGCCCGGCCCGCTGACGGGCAACAGGTTGGGCAGCTCCCACATCACACCCGTCGCGGGTAGCCGGCCCACATCGCCGACGAGCAGCGGTCCGGCATAGGCCCAGGTGACCAGGTCCTGGGAGACGTACAGCAGGGCCGTGCCCCCGACCCCGCCCACGCCGGAACCGACGAGCATGAACCACTCGTCGCCATCGCGCCACACGAACGGGTCGCGGAACTCGGTGGCCAGGGGCGGACCGTAGCCGGTGTCGAGGCCGGTGTCGAGTCGCACCACGGGCTCGGGTACCGCCCGCCACTCGGATAACTGGTTCGCGCTGTCCGCGCCGTCCGGCCCGGCCGCGGGCGTGGCCAAACCGATCGACTGATTCGGATGCAGCCGGTTGTCGCCCGCGGTGAAGAAGAGCACAGGTGATCCGTCCGGGCCCCGGGTAGCGCTGCCGGACCACACGCCGTCCGGGGCCACCGCGACGGTGTCGGGCGTCAACGCGTCCGGCAGGTGCCGCCAGTTGACCAGATCGTGGCTCACGGCGTGGCCCCAGTGGATCCGATCCCAGAACGGCCCTCGCGGGTTGCGCTGGTAGAAGATGTGGTGCAAGCCGCGATACTGAAACGCCGCGTGTGGTTCGTTCATCCAGTTGGCCGGTGGCATGAAATGGAAACCCGGCCGGTGCGGATCACCGGTGTTCTCCTCGAGCTGATCCGTCATCAGCCGGCCTCGTGATACCGGTCGAGTGCGTCCTGGTAGATCTCGACCATCCGCTCTAGGCCCATCCGATCCAGCTGATCAAGGTAGGCATCCCATTCCGCCTCGGCGCCGCCGTCCACGATCCACCGGGCCCGCTGTTGATCGACCAGGTCGAGGATCTCCGTCTCCAGCTGCGAAAGCTCGCTGAGTTCCTCCTCGGTGAAGAAGACGTCGGGATAGTTCTCCGGCTCGAGATAAGGCGCGTAGTGCTCGTCGAGGTCGGCCAGGCGCTGCTTGGCGCGCTCTTCCGGCTCGACCACGGTCTCGAAGTCCTCTTCGAGCGTGACCCTCGGACCACCCGGGGCGACGAGCTGGCGGAACTCACCCGGAGTGGTTCCCTCCGGCGGCGGCAGATACTGCAGCTTGCCGTTCTCGTCCTCCTCGAAAACCTCCCCGATCGGGCCCCAAGCCACCTGCGCCGAAAGGTACGGTTCGTACAACTCATCCACCCAGCGCATGGTCGCGGCCGGGGCCGGGTTCTCCTTGGTGATGGCAAATGCGTCGCGAGCGTACTCGCCGCCGTTGCTCTGTCCGACGACGCGCCCGGCCGGGCCCTCCAGGGGTCCCATCAGTACGTAGTCGTCCACCCGGTCGGTTCCGACGACCTCCTCGATCTCCCACCACACGAACGACCCGAGCACCGGGGTACTGGTCTTGCCTTTGGCCAGGTACTGACTGGCATCCTGAGCGAACGACTCTGGGTCGATCAGGCCGTCGGCGAACCACTCGTGCAGCTCGGCCACGGCGTCCCGGAACTCCGGCTGCGCCGCCGTGAAGATCACCTCGCCGTCACGGACGATCTTGTGCTGTGGGTTGTCCGGCATCCCGGTCAGCGCACCGAATAGATCACCGATGTCCGCGCACCACCAGCCGTCGATGAAACTCAGCGGGATCTCGTCGGAGCTACCCGATCCGTTGGGATCTTCGGTCTTGAACGCGACCAGCGCTTCCCGGTACTCCTCGACCGTCGCCGGCACATCCAGGCCGAGTTCGTCGAGCCACGTCTTGTTGATCCCCCAGAAGAACGGCACCGCTCCGATCCCGAGTTCTTCGGCCGCCGGCAACGTGTAAATGTGCCCATCGGGAGCGGTCACGGCCTGCCGGATCTCCGGTCGCTTCTCGAAGACCTCCATGAGGTTCGGGGCGTGCTCCTCGATCAAGTCTTCCAAGGGAATAAGCGTGCCGTTCGCGGCGTAGGTCGCGATGTCGCTGTCGGTGAAACCGGTGTTGTAAAAGGCGTCGGGCAGGTCGCCGCTGGCCAAGAGTAGGTTCTTGCGCTCCTCGTAGACGTTGTCCGGGACGTTCTCCCAGGTGATCTGGATGTTCGTCCGTTCCTCCAGATCTTGGAGCAGACTCATCTCTTTATAGTTGGGCGCCAACGGCGCTTTCGCGCCGGAGAAGCGCAGTTGCAGTGGCTCGTCGACGATGGGCAGACCAGTGGAATTGAATCCGTACTCGTCCGAGGAATCGTCGCCCAAGGCACTACCCGAATCACCACCACCGCCGCAGGCGGCGGCGACCAGTAAGGTGGGTAGCATCACGAGGGGGTATTTCCTTCTTCTCATGGTGTGCCTCCGGTCAGTTCTTGACAGCTCCGATGAGCATTCCTTTGGTGAAATACTTCTGCAGGAATGGGAATAGCAGCAGCATGGGCAGGCTGGCGAAAACGATCATCCCGTATTTGATAAGTTCGGCCACCTTTTGCTGCTCCGCATATGACGCGAGATCGCCGACCAGGTTCCCCGTCGTCGACACTTCGTTCTGTACGAGGATGTTCCGCAATACGAGCTGGAGTGGGTATTTCGAATCATCGGTGAGGAAGATGAGCGCGTCGAAGAACGCGTTCCAGTTCCACACCATGTGGATCATGATCATCACCGCGATGAGCGGCTTCGACATCGGCAACACGATGCGGAAGAAGAATCGCAGGTCCGACGCACCATCCATATGCGCGGCTTCCCGCAACGACCCCGGGATGTTCGATTCGAAGTACACCCGCGCGATGATCAGGTTCCATACGGCCACGGCGTTCGGCAGCACCATGGCCCAGATGCTGTCCAGCATCCCCAGGTCGCGAACCACCAGGTAACGCGGGATCATCCCACCGTCGTAGAACATCGTGGCGAGGAAGAGCAACATGAACATCGACCGGCCCGGCATGTCCCGGCGGGACAGTGCATATCCAGCGGTCAGCACCAGGCAGACGCTGATCGTGACGGCCAGCCCGGTGTACAGCAGCGAGTTCATCAGACCGCGCCAGACCGCGGGATCGGACACGATCCGCTCATACCCGTCGAGGGTGAAACCGGCCGGCGCCAGCCAGACGTTGCCCTCGTACACCTGGTCCGGTTCGCTGACCGAAGCGATGAGTATGAAGTACAGCGGATAAATGATGGCCACCAGGGCGCCGCCCAGCACCAGCACGGTGACCGCATTGAATAGCGGGTCGGACAGCTTCCGGCGAAATGACCTCAGGGTGGTGTGTCTCTGTTCCATGACGGAGCTTCCTCCCCTCCGCTAGAAAAGGCTCGCCTGGCGAGCGCGCCGGGCGACGTGATTGAAGACGAGCAGCAATGTCATGTTGATCAGCGAGTTGAACAATCCGACCGCCGCCGAGAAACTGAATTGCGCCTGAAGTAGTCCCACCTCGTAGACATAGGTCTGGATGATCTGCGAAGTGTCCTTGTTCAACGGCGTCTGCATGAGCAACGCCTTCTCGAATCCGATATTGAGCAGATTCCCGATGGAGAGAATGAACAGCACGGAAATCGTGGACGATATCCCCGGCAGGTCTACATGCCGGATCCGTTGCCACCGGGTTGCTCCGTCCATCTTCGCCGCTTCGTGCAGTGACGGGTCGATGGCAGCAAGCGCCGCGAGGTAGATCACCATCGAGAATCCGGCTTCCTGCCAGAGACTCGAGCCGACGTAGACAGGACGGAACCATTCCGATTCGGCCATGAAGAAGATCGGATCCCCGCCCATGAACACGATCAGGTTGTTCACGAGGCCCGACCTCGGCGCCAGGAACACGTACAGCATGCCCACGATCACGACGGTGGAAATGAAGTTCGGCGCATACAGCACGGTCTGCGCGAACCTCCGGAACCGCCCCAATCGAAGCTGATTGACGATCAGGGCCAGCACGATCGGAACTGGGAAAACGACCAGCAGGTTGAACAGCGCGAGCCAGATCGTGTTCGACAGCAGGTCCCAGAACTGGTGCGAGTTGAAGAACCGCTGGAAGTGGGCGAGACCGACCCACGGACTATGCAGGAAACCCGCGTCGGCCTGATAGTCCCGGAAGGCGATCTGAACGCCGTACATGGGCCAGTACTTGAAGACGGCGAAATACACCACCGTCGGCGCCAGCAGCAGGTACAAGTGACGAGCACGCCACATCCGGGCGGCCAGGCCCACCCCACGCCGCTCCACAACGACGCGGGCACCCGGTGGCGCGATCCCCCCGGCCCGGCCCGCTGGCGGGCCGGCGGGCCGGCGGCGCAGGAGATGTGGTCGCCCAGCCACGTCAGCGCCGGCTTCCTGAAGAACGCGCGGGAGTACCCGCTGGCGCACCAGTAGCGGAGCCCGGGTAGCCAGAGTGAGGCGGGGCGACGGACTGGCGGATCACGAGCGGACACGGCATCAGCATGTGCCGCTGTTCGCCCCCGTCTTCCTGCTCTTCAACGCGCGCCAGAACTCGCTTCGCCGCCCAGGAGCCCATGTCGTAGTGCGGCAGGGCCACCGTCGTGAGTTCCGGCTCCAGCGAGTCGGCGACGTTTTCCTGATCGTCGAAACCGACCACCGACACGTCGCCGGGGATGCTCAGGTCGAGATGCCGGGCCGCCCGGAACACGCCCATCGCCACGCGGTCACTGAAACAGAACACCGCCGTCGGGCGATCCTGGCGGCTCAGCAAGCGGTGCGCGGTCTCCACGGCCATGCGCGCGTCATTGCCTGGAGCGCGGACGACTAGCTCCGGGATATACGGCAGCTCGTGGTCCTCCAAAGCCTGGCGGTACCCGGCGAGCCGCTCGTGCACCGCCGGGATGTCCTCGTCAACGAGGATGAATCCGATCCGGTCGTGCCCCGCCTCGATCAGATGGGTCACCGCAGCTCGCGCACCATTGTGTTCATCCGGCACCACCCAGTCAGCCGCCGGTTGCTCACCGGCCGGCCTGCCGTCCAGAACGACGAGCGGAAGCTCTTGCGGCACCGTCGGAAGCTCGACGACACGGTGGTACATCGACGCATAGATCAGCGCATCGACATCCCGCTGAACCAGCGCCTGGACCGCCGCATCCTCCATGTCGGAGTGCCCACCGGTATCGATCAGCACGAGCAGCGAACCAGCCGCCCATGCTGCGTCCTGAGCGCCGGCCAGCATGCGTCCCGCGAATGGCGTACTGGCCACGGAGTCCGAGATCAGGCCGATGGTATGGGTTTGGCGCGTCTTGAGACTCCTGGCGAGAAGGTTTGGTGCGTAGCCGAGCTCCGCGGCGGCTTGCCGAACGCGCTCGCTCACGGTTGCCTTCACCCGTCCCGCGTCTCGTCCGTTCAAGACCAGGGAGACCGTTGCCACTGAAACACCGGCTGCCGCCGCCACATCCTTGAGCGTCGCCACCGAACAGACCTCCAGTTAAACGATTGACGTTAAACGTTTGACGTGAGTCTGCTCGGGAGTTCCGAAGATGTCCAGAGCTGGTCGCCTCCGTTACGGAAGCGTTACCGAACTCGGACGGCCAGATGCTCAGCCACCTGGAGACAACCGGGCTGTTTCGTTCACTTGACCGCGAACCGGCCACGATCTTCTCACCGCCCGATTCTTGGATGAGCGTGGAAGATGCTGCCGCCCCGTTGAAGCGAACATGACTGTTGCTCGCGGCTTCTAGTGCGCCCGCGACGGCCTCAGGGCAGGGTGGCGTGAGCGTCCCGGGTCAGGCGGCGCACGGTCGGCCAAGCTTTCCAGCGGCAGGCCGGCGTCGTATGCCGGGTGCTGACGGGGGTGTTGACATGTACCGGTGTCCGGTGGGTGTGATGGTTTCGACGAGGTGGAGGTCCGGGTCGACGACGCGGATTCTCCAGCCGGGCAACTCTCGCGTGTAATTGCCGCGCTCACATGTGCCGCGCCCGTTTCCCGGCACGGTAGGACCGCCCTCGGCGTGCGGCTGGATGTGGTCGATATGGCGGATCGGGGCATCGCAGAAGGCGTCCCGGCAGAGGTGATCCCGGTAGGTCAACAACCGCGCGAGCACCCCGTCGAAACGACGCCGGCGCGGGTCACAATCCACCACGACCCCGGTGGCCGGGTCGGTGAACAGACGCCGCAGGAATACCCGCGCCCGCTCGACCGCACCAGGACCGCTCATGCCGGCGGTCGCGGATTGGCCGGCGCTCCCGTTTGTGTTGGCGGCCGCGGCTTGGTCAGGGTGCTGGTGAGACCGCAATTCGTGGCCTTGCCGGATCAGGTCCCGCGCCGTCTCGGCCGGAATGGGCCCGTACCCGACAACATCAGCGGCCTCGTCATCCCCACCGAACAGGCTGGCATCAGTCATCACCAGCCCCACCTCGGCAGACACAGCATCAGCCACAGCCTGCCCAGTCACCCGCTCGACGAGAGTGTCAGCCATGATCTGCTGCCGCGAACGCCCATCCCCACCAGCAACAAGCGCATCAGCATGCCGCCGCAACGACGCAAACGCCGCCACCCCCTGCTCACACGGCAACAACGCCGACAACACCGTCATCGTGTCCGGCGCCGGGCGCACACTGACTCGGCGATCTTTACGTGCCCGGCCAGCCCGCGCCACCGCCGCCTCCGGATCAGCCTCAATAGCCAACTTCCGGGCCAGGCTCTGGGCACGCTTCGGCCCCAACCCGACCAACTGCGACGCGAGCTGGTTGTCCACCGCGCGACGACTGTCCGCATCCAGATGGGAAGTCTCGTTCACCACGTGCGTGGCCACGAACTCCGACACCTCCCCAGTTCGCAACAGCGCAAACGTCTCCGGCAGACACTCGCGCAACACCCGCGCCCGCGAGAGCTGCCGCGCCGCAGCCGACGGCGACGTCCTGGTCGCCAACCCGACCTGCTCGGGCACCCCACGCATGGCATGACGCGCCTCGAAGCCCATGGCCTTCTTCGCCTCGGCCTGCGACGCAGCGAACTGGGCGATCTTCTCCAGTTGAAACGCCGCCGTGGCTGCCTTCAGCCGCTCGGCAGCGGCGATCACGTCCACACACGCCGCGTCGTCGTCCATTGCCGATGACAGCTCGATCAGCCGGTCAACCATACCGGCGATCTCACCCACTGCCATCTGCTCGTTCATACGTTCGATTCTATCCCGTCCCCCAGCACAACTACAATCGAAAATCCACATCTCACCAAGCGCGCGGCGATACCTTGCCTCCGCCCTCGATGGCGCTCGATCAGAGGTGAACGGTGACAGCATTCAGAAGAGTTCGGCAACGCCGGGCAGACAAGCGAAGTGGCTAGCCAAACACTGCTCGCAGGCCACCGCGATCCGCGAATGGCGGGTTCACTGGACACGCGTCAGGTCAGCCCCGATCCTCCGCAGGCAGCAGCGCGAGCGTGTTCTGAACACCTTGCTCGAGGATTTGATCAGCTAGCTGCTGGTCGGCCAGGGCGCGGGCGAGCTGCAGCGTCCCGATCATCAACGCGAACGCGGCGATGACCTGCGCACGCACCGACTGCGGATCGCCTGGAGCCAGGCCTGCGGAGATCTCGTCGATGACCCCCAGCGCACCGTCGGTGAAAGCCTCCTTCGTCGCCTGCGTGCACCGCACGATCTCATCGAGCAGAGCCGCCGACGGGCAGCCGCTCTCGGGACTGTCGCGGTGCTCCACCGACAGGTACCGGCGCACGAACTCCTCCACCCCGGCACGGCCGGAAGGCGTCGAGTCGAAACTGGCTCGCTGCTCGCGTAACTGGTCGGCAACCACATTGGCGACGAGGTCGTCCTTCGAGGCGAAATGCGCATAGAAGGCGCCGTTGGTCAACCCCGCGTCCTTCATGAGCGTGGCAACCCCTGAGCCGTCGATGCCGTCCTGCTTGAACCGACGGCCGGCCGCTTCGATGATCCGCTGCCTCGTCGCCTGCTTGTGCTCGCTCGTATACCGCATCGCCAACCCTTTCCCTGGCCAGGAATACATTGGCCCTCGATACCCTTTCACCCTATGACATTATGATCATAATTCAATCTCAAGGGAGATCAGTGTGAAGGCAACGAAACGGGTGGCGCTCGTCACGGGAGCGTCCTCTGGCATCGGACAGTCGACCGCGCTCGCGCTCATCAAAGCTGGCTTTGAGGTCGTCGGAACCAGCCGGAAGGCTTCAGGAAATACGGATCACGACGGCGTGCCGCTCATCGCTCTCGATGTGGGCGACGACGAGTCCGCCAAGGCAGCGGTCCAGCAGATGATCGACCGATTCGGACGGCTCGACGTCCTGGTCAACAACGCCGGCATCGGCTCGACGGGCGCCGCCGAGGAGCGCTCCCTTGCCGAGGACGAGCGCGTCTTCAACATCAACGTCTTCGGACCCATCCGCATGGCCAAGGCCGCTTTGCCGCACATGCGCGCCCAAGGCAACGGCCGCATCATCAACATCTCGTCCGTTCTCGGAATCATCCCTGCTCCCTACATGGCCGCGTATGCCGCCTCCAAGCACGCGATCGAGGGCTACACCGAATCCTTGGACCACGAGATCCGCGAATTCGGCGTCCGCGCGCTCATCGTCCAGCCCGCTTACACCAAGACCTCGTTCGAGGCCAATGCCCTCCCACCCGAGGCACCCCTGCCGCTCTACGCGGAGCGGCGGAAGGTCCTCGACGGAGTCATGGCGGAGGCGATCCAGATCGGCGACGACCCCGCAATCGTGGGCGAGGTCGTCGCCACGGCGGCAACCGATGCGAAGCCGAAACTGCGCTACACCGCCGGCCCGACGGCCAGACGCGTCAGCAAACTGCGCCGCTTCGCACCCGCAGGAGCCTTCGACAAACAGATCCGCAAGCTCAACCGCATCCGAAGCTAGTTAGTGTCCTAGTTCCAGTTGTCGATCTTGACATCATTCGGCGCGGGGGCGCCTTTTCCAGTTTCCACCAGATTTTTCAGGCTCATCAGGAAGGTCGCCCACTTGGTGCTGCAGTGATGCATAAACTCCACCGGCTCCTTCCAGCCTTCATGACGGAACAGCACGATGGTGAAGCCGTCTTCCCGGGAGAGCTCGAATCGGACCCGCGTGCCGATCCACTCGTCCGGGCCATCGATGACCTCCCAGAGCACGAGTTCGCCGGGCCGGACGTCCAGAACCTTCATGTCGAACCCGCCGGCCTCAAACCGGAACCGAAGCACTCCACCAACGTCGCCGTCACCCTCCGTCTCTTCCGTCCACCAGCTCGCCAGCCCGTCAACCGTGGTTAGGGCGGCGTAGACGTCCTCGGGAGGAGACGTCACTCCGATCCTGTGCAGGATGTCTACCATTTCGATGCCTCTTCTCTCGTGCGCCCGCCCGCGTTCGGGCAGGGTTGATCGGCACAGCCACGGATGTGGCGGCGTTCTTGCGTGAAGCCCGGCGGTTCAGCTCTGCTGGCGACGCTGGATCGTTTCCGCGATCCGCTTGATGCGCCGCAGCCGCGCGTCCCAGGTGGCCCCAACCGACGACAGTTGCGCCACCGCACGGGCAAGCTGCGCCTCGTCCACCTCGTAGAGACGCTCGCGTCCGGACGGCGTGACCTGGACCAGTCCGGCCCGATCAAGCACACCGAGGTGCTTCGCGACCGCCTGCCGGGTAACCGGCAATTGCTCGCTCAGCGTGGTCGCCGTGCCGCCGCCGTCGATCAGCAGCAGATCGAGCATCCGCCGGCGAGTGGGGTCGCCCACCGCCGACCAAAGCTCGTCGTCAACAGCCACACTCATCGCGGCGACCGTGCCGACACCAGCCGAGCGACGTACGCAGGCAGGCGCGGAAGGAAGTAGTCCCAGCCGGTGACGTGGTCGCGGTACTTCTCCTCGAGCACAGCCGCCTCCCAGCCCTTCTCCCGGAAACCCGTCTCAGTGAGACGCAGAAGCGTGCCCCCTTCCGACGGGATCAGCTCGAAGGTCACCAGGAGCGAATTGGCCGGCGTCGCGGCCTCGCCTTCGTCGTACACCCATCGGAAGGAGAACCGCCGGGGCGGATCGGCCTCCATCACGGTGAATTGTTCGACGTGTGCCTCCGGAGAAGATCGGTCGCCGAACGAGATGCTGCCGGTAGCGCCGGGCACCGACTCGAACGCTGCCTCGTCGGGCCACCACTCCCGTAGATGTTCAGCAGTGCTCACGACCTCGTAGACCACCTCGGGCGTGGCTTCGACGTGAATCTGCCGCTCAATGCTGCCGTACTCCATGCGACGAACCATCCTTCCGCAACCTTTGGTTGCGGATGACAGTAGCGCGACCTCCACCTAATGCGCAACCATTGGTTGCGTTAAGAATCGACGCAGGCTCCACCATCCGCCTCGACGTGCCTGACTAGTCGTCCACAGCGTCCGGCATCACCGACGTGTCGAGCGCCCACGCTCGTCCGTCCGCCGCTCCGCCGAGCGTGACCGTTAGCTCCGGGGACGGCCAGTACACGCGCGTGGTCAGAGCATCGCCGTCGGAGGTAAAGATCTCGACGAGCGAACCGTCGACGAACAACCTGAGCTCACTCGTCGTCCGCCGGGGGAGCTTTAACCAGCGCGTACCCATGACTGCGTCGGTGACCTCGACGTTCAGTGACCCGCGAGCGATGTCGGCCACGACGCTCAGCCGGGCCGCCCCGGCGACGATCGACCAACCTCCGCCGTCATGTCCGACGGTCCCCGCCAGTTCGACGGCGGGCCGATCGACAACGACGCCCGTCGCCAGGTCCGCGGGCCCGGCCAGAAGGCCTCGCCGCAGCCGCTGAAGTTCGGGCACCGGCTCCACCGTCACCCGGCCATCTTCGATGGACAATGTCCGCGGCACCGACAAGGCGCCCACCTGCCGCATCGATGCCTGTGTCTCCTCCGGCACACGTTCCTGCGCCCAGCCCCATAGCAGCGTCCGCCCGGCTTCGTCGGTCATGACAGCTGGTGCGTAGAAGACGTCCCCGTGGTCCAGCAGCCGGGCGGGGCCACCGGCGAAACCACCGTCGGCCACGGCACCGGTGACGTATACGGCGTGCATCAACGGCTTCGCTGCCGCCGGATCCTGGCAGCCGAACACGAGCAGTGCTCGGTCACCGTCGACGACGAGCTGCGGGCACTCCCAGTGTTCTCCGAGGTCGATCCCATCCTCCCGGCGGCCGGCACTGAAGAACACCCCCCGGTACTGCCACGACGTCGCGTCATCCGACTCGTACCGCAAGACGGTGCCGTGCCGTTCCCCAGTCAATGTGCCGCTGCCCAGCAGCATCTGCCAGCGGTGGCCGTCGTGCCAGAGGAACGGATCGCGGTGGTAGCCGCTGCCCAGCTCCGCAGGGGGCGCTGGGATCAGCGGATTGGCGATGTCCTTCGTCCACTCGGTCAGGTCCGCGGAACCCCAGGCGCGGCAGACCGACTCGACCCGGGCGTCGTCGGCGCCGACGACGCCCGTGTAGTACATGGCCGGGCGCCCCTCGACCTCACGCACGCAGCCCGACCAGCAGCCGTCGACGTCCGCGGCGCCGGGGCCGGGAACGACGGCGTCGGAGTGCCGCTCCCACCGGATGAGGTCCGGCGACGACACGTGTCCCCAGCGTGGCGGCCCCCAGAACGGCGCATCCGGATTCGCCTGAAAGAACAGGTGGTACGTCCCGTTCCATTGAACCGGGCCGTTCGGATCGTTGATCCAGTTCCGCGCCCCGGTGACGTGAAAGCGTGGCCGCCATTGTTCAGGAGCCTGGACAACACCGGCGGCCACCTGCGTTTGCTGCGTCACCGCAGGCCTTCGAGGAACGACGCGCGGATGCGGCTGGCGTTCTCGGCATTGGCGGCCTGCCGCTCACGCGTGTCCTGGGCCCGGCGCTCGAGCCACTCGGCGCGGCGCCGTTCGAACTCATTCATCCGTTCGTCGCGCTGCCTGAGCATCGCCTGCCGGACCTCGTCCAGCGTGTCCCGGTCCGGCAGAACAACGCCATCGGCGGGCGGGGACGCCGGGCGACGCGGCAGCCGCTCCTCCACCGGCAGCATGTCGAGTCGAGGCGAGGGCAGTGTCTGGTACCAGTACGCCGTCGACGCCCAGTCATCTGCCAGGTGGTTCGCATGGCCGTGCTCCATCGTCACCTTGATCTTCTTGTCGAAGCGAACGGGATCGGCTAGGTGGAAACGGTAGCTGACCTGGTAGCCGGGGACGTCGCCCTCGTGCACGATGGTGCCGCAGAACGGGAACGCGTTGCGCTGCATACCCCACGCCTGGTTGAAGTAGTCCTCGCCGCCGGTTCCGTGCATGCTGGGCGGCCAGACGTCGTCATCGATGAAGATCATGTCGTCGCCCTCGCCCCACCAGGTGCCCGGGAAGTGCGCCACGGAATGGTTGCAGCCGATGTAGTTGCCGGCACCCTCGGTCTCCAGGATCACGTAGTTGCCCGCACCATCAAGGTTCGGCACCTGTGTCTCCAGGCTGTTCACCTGCAGGTCCGGGCCCCACCCGTCGCAGGGGTTCTCCCGGCGCCAGTGGGCGTGGAAGTAGAGCGTGTCTTCGGGCAGCGGCTCGGCGTAGAGCTCGTAGTCGACGTAGTAGTACTGCACGTAGGCGACGTCGTTCTGGTTCTCCACTTCGATGCGCGCCCGGCTGTTGAACGGCATCGGCAGGTAGCAGTTCAGCGCGGCCGGGCCGCCGAACTTAAGCCGCTCGTCGTCCTTGACGGAGACGGTGAACGGCAAGGATGCGAAGTTGCCCGCGATCGAGTTGCCGACGCAGAAGAAGTCGCCCAGTGGAGCGACGACGCTCGGCTCCTCCTGGTCGTCCCAGTACATCCGGATCAGCACCTTGCGGTAGTAGTCCGGGTCGGTGATCTCCCAGTTGACGCCCAGGGCGTTGTGGATCTCCAGCATGGCGACGCCGGCCTGCCGCGGATCGATCAGCCCAGGGCCGATGATCCGGCGGCAGGTTTGGGTGAACCACAGGTGCGTGATACAGCCAGGCCCCTCGATGTCGGCGAGCACCGCGGTCTCGCCTGGCATGACGACGAAGGCGTCCTCGTTGCCGCCGGTCTGGTCCCAGCTGGATACGCGGGCGCTGCGTGCCAGGCGGCGCTTGGCCGCCCGTCCGAGGAGGTCGTCACCGATGGCAAAGGGAAGGTTCTGCGACACGAAACGGGTCCTTTCTGGTGGGACAGAGTGGTGTGCGATGAACGCGTCAGCCCTTGAGGCCCGACGCCTTGATCGACTCGATGATCTGGCGTTGAAGGAACAGGAAGACCAGCAACGTAGGGATGGCCGCAAGCAGCGACGCAGCCATGATCAGGTTCCATTCGCCGCCGTACTGGCTCTGGAAGGTGGCGATGCCGACCTGCACCACCCACAGATCACGGTCCCGGGCCACCGTGAGCGGCCACAGGAAGCTGTTCCACGTGGCGAGGAAGGTGATGACGCCCAGCGAGGCCAGCATCGGCTTGCTCAAGGGCAGCACCACACGGGTGAAACGCCGCAGGTAACCGGCACCGTCGAGGTCGGCCGCCTCCTCGAGCTCACGCGGGAAGGACAGGTAGAACTGCCGCATCAGGAACACCGGGAACGCGGTAAAAGCCACCGGCAAGATGAGCCCGGCGTAGGTGTCGGTCAGCCCCATCCGGCTCACGACGTAGAACAGCGGCACCAGGATCACCGGCAGGGCCACCAGCAGCGTCGAGAAGAACATGGCGAAGATCGCCTCCCGGCCGCGGAACCGCAACCGGGCCAGCGCGTAGCCGGCCATCGCTCCGAAGCCGACCAGCAGCACGGTCACCGCCACCGACACGCCCAGGCTGTTGGCCAGGTAGCGGGCGAACGGGATCCGGGTGAAGACCGTGACGATGTTGTCGAGCGTCGGGCTCTCGGGAATGAGGCTTGAGCTGGTCGCTTCCTCGGGCGGCTTCAGCGCGCCGGAGACCATCCACAACAGCGGGAACAGCTGCACCAGCGCCAGCACGCTTGCCAGAACCAGCGCGATGACGGTGGAGATGCGCAGGCTGCGGCGACGTTGCAGGGACTCCGATGTCGGCCGCTCGTGGCGCACCCGGATCTGGTCAGCGGTCGTCGCTCTCAAACCTGCCTCCTTTCGTCAGCCAGAACGCGATACCGGTCAGGAGCATCAGCGCCAGGGCGTACCAGACCGCCATCGCCGACGCGTATCCGAACTGGTTGCCGCGGAAGGCCTGCTGGTAGATGTAGAAAATGCCGAGGCTCGTGGAGTTCGCCGGGCCACCCTGCGTCATGACATAAATGAGGTCGAACGCCTGCAGCCCGGCTAAGCCGGCGATTGTGGCCAGCACGAGCGCGAAGAACGTCGTCGGGCGCAGCAACGGGAGCACCACGCTGAACAGCATGCGGAAGTAGCCGGCGCCGTCCAGCCGTGCGGCCTCATGCAATTCGCTGGGGATGTCCTGCAGGCCGCCTAGCAGAATGATCATGTAGAAGCCGACGAAAAACCAGATGCTGATGAAGACGACGGTCCATAGCGCGAAGTCCGGATCGCCGAGGAAGGACGGCGGATTCTCGATCCCGATAGCCTGCAACCACGAGTGCACGACGCCGACTCGATCGGCCAGCATGTACCGCCACACCAGCCCGACCACCACCAGGCTCACCGTGTACGGGGCGAAGAACGCCGCCCGGAAGAACGCGCGGCCTGGAAGGTTGCCGTTGACCAGCAACGCCATGATCAACGCCAGCACGTACAGACCTGGCACGAACGCCCCGACGTAGAGCAACGTCACCCGCATGCTTTTCAGGAACAGCGGGTCACCGAACATGCGGCGGTAGTTGTCCAGGCCGACGAAGTCCATCCGCCCGAACCCGTCCGCCGATGTGAAGCTGAGCACGAACGCGAGCAGCATCGGCACCATGACGAAGATGCCGACACCGATCGCGGACGGAGCGACAAAGGCGTAGCCGGCCAGAGACTCGCGTTGTCGGCGGGTCAGACGCGCCGCCGCTCGGCCCGGCCGGTCCCGGACCGGGTGTGAACGAAGCGGGTGTGAACGAAGAGTGGTGGACATGGCGGCAGATTCCCTAGGAGCCGAGCGGGGCGCCGTCGTAACCGGCAAGCGCGGCGTTGATCTCCTCGTGCGCTTGCCCGGCGGCCGCCGCGGGATTGGTGCCGTTGAGCTGCGCGGCCTGGATGGCGTCGGTCACGGCCCGCACCACCTCCGGGGTAAAGCGGGGCTCGCCGCGGCCGAACGGTGTGTCGTCGCTGTCGAGATCAGCCGGGTCGAGCCCGAGCACGTCGAAGGCGGCGTAGGCCATGAGCTCGTCCTGCTCGAACAGGCCGTCGTCGTCGGCCTGCTGCATGACCGACTTGCGCACTGGAAGGCTCTTCTTGGCGTCGAACGCCCAGTCGACCATCCGGTCGACGCTCTCGTCACCGGCCAGCGCCCAGGCGCAGAACTCTGCGGCGGCCTCGGCGTGGGCGCTGTTCTTGTTGACGCAGAACGCCCATCCGCCCATGTCGGTGATCGGATCGGCCGACAGGTCAGGCACCGGATGCGGGAACATGCCGTACTCGAAGTCGGGCGCGCCCTCCTCGAGGAATGATCCGCCCGCGGTCACCATCTGCGCCATCGCTGTGTACCCGCTGGCAAGGTTCGCGACGAGATCGCCGCCACCGCCGCCCTGCATGGTCCGTGGCGCGACACCGCGCTCGATCGCGTCCTGCCAGAATCCCAGCGCCTCGGCGGTGGCGGGGGAATCGAACGCGGAGCTCAGGCCCGACTCGTCGACCACGTCGCCACCGGCCTGCCATAGGAACGGGTACCAGGTGAAGTTCTGATAGACGTTCGGCGTGGTCTCGAACAGCACACCGAACTGGTCACCGGTGGTCAGCTTCTCCGCCACGTCGAGCAACTCTTCCCACGTTCGCGGGATGTCCCCTTCGGAGAGCCCGGCGTCCTCGAATGCCTGCACGCTGTAGAACATGGTGAGTGGCTCGCTCTCCATCGGGATCCCGTATATCCGCCCGTCTACGGTCCGGGTGCTCAGCGCGGAGGCGTAGAAGTCGTCCACGTTGTCGCCGAGCGCGTCGGTGAGGTCGTACAGCACGTCGCCGTTGTGATAGCGCAAGAAGTCGCCGGGGCTGATGACGAAGATGTCCGGCCCGGTCCCAGCGGAGAAGGCCGACTGCAGCTGGGTACCCTCGATGTATTCCGAGATCGGGATATAGGTCAGGCGGATCTGCACGCCGCCACGCTGATTCCATTCCTCAACCAGGTCGAGGAACCACGCGTTCTGCGCCTCGACGGCGTAGCCGCCGCCTTCTTGCGGCGCGTACCACTGCCAGAAATCGAGCGTGTCCGAGCTGCTGCCGGTAGTGCCCGAGCTGTCGTTGCCGCACGAGGCGAGCACGCTGGCACCGGCTGCCAGACCGGCACTCACACCCAGAGACGTGGTGAGGAAACGTCGGCGGGTGAGGCTGTGTCGCGGCGTCCATAACTGGCCGCGACGCGTCGCACGAGGATTCATGACGATCCTTTCGTCAGTTCCCGGCTGAGCAGAGCTTGGTCAGCCGGACGCCGATGCTGCGGGACATCCGCAGGAGCGGCGCACGTGAATGGTCGGAGGAAGAATCACGCTTCGAACGTCTTGCCCGGAGTCAGCGAGCCGATCGAAGAGCAGGTCTGCAGCCGCACGGCCGAGGTCTTCGACGGGTTGCGCCGCGACGGTGAGCGGTGGGTCGAGCAGATCGAAGAACGGCTGGTCGTCAAAGCCGACGACGGCGATGTCTTCGGGGACGCGCAGGCCGAGACGGCGAACTGCTCGCAGCACGCCGAGGGAGATGAGGCCGTTGGCGCAGAAGACAGCGCTCGGGCGGTCCCGCTGGGAAAGGGTTTCGATGGCCAGTCGCTCCCCCAACTCGAACGTGCCCTGGACGCCCACGGCTTGGCGCATAGTTCCTTCGATGACGGTCAACTGCGCACTCGCGGCGTCCGCGATCGCCTCACGGCATCCGGCCAGGCGCTCCAGGCTGGGGGTGGCCGCCGTCGTCCCCATCACCGCGGCGATCTGCCGGTGCCCGTGGTCGACCAGGTGCGCGACAAGTTCCCGGGCGCCCAGCCGGTGATCAACCAGCACGGCGTCGAACGGGTCCCCGGCCACCTTGCGATCCAGCGTGACGGTGGGGATACCGGCGCTCCTGAGCTGCTCAAGCGGGCCGATCTCCTGAGCGGACGGGGCGACGATGACGCCGGCCACGTTCTCACCGATCATCAGATCGAGGTAGAGGCTCTCCTGGTCGAGATCCTCATCGGTATTGCAGAGCAGGACTGCGTGCCGGTGCTCTGCCGCAACGCCCTCGATGGCCCGCGCCACGGAGGCGAAGAAGGGGTTCTCCACGTCGGAGATCACCAGCCCGATGGCGTCTGCTCGCTGCTTGCGCAGGGCCTTCGCGGCGCGGTTCGATCGGTAACCGAGCGACGCCGCGGTATCCCTTACCCGCTGCGCCATCTCGGAGCTGACCCCCAGTTCTCCGGCGAGCGCGCGGGACACCGTCGCCGTCGATACTCCCAGCGCCTGGGCGATCTCCCGATACGTCGGTCCCGGCATGTGCGCGCTCCTGTCGAGTGAACGTAATCGATTGCGTAATCGATTACGTCGCACCGTATTCCCATCGACATTCAGATGACAAGTGTCCGTGACGCCTTCGTTACCCGACCGCACCGGAGGCCGTGCCGATCAAGCTGCCGCCGTGGTCCCGCGAACTCGCCCGGAGAACTGATAGGCCCCCATCGGGCCCCCACCGCGGCACGCCAACGTCGATTTTCCGCATGAATGCATAAAAGCCCAGGTCAGAGACTCACAGGAGGGTGCCCCCGGTGGGACTCGAACCCACACTGGCCAGATTTTAAGTCTGCTGCCTCTGCCGATTGGGCTACGGGGGCATTTCCGACAAAGAACTCTACGCCACACTTCACCTGAGCGCAGCGGCCGATGATCGTAAAGCAGCCGGGCTACGGCAGGCAAACAGCGAGGGGCGGCACCTAGCCGGTGCCGCCCCTCGCGCAGTCTTGCGTTTAGCGGGCTATGCCCGCCGCGAATCAGATCGCGCGTACGCCCGTGGCCTGGGGGCCCTTGGCGCCCTGGGTCACGTCGAACTCGACCTGCTGGTTCTCTTCAAGGCTACGGAAGCCGTCGCCGGCGATCTCCGAGTAATGCACGAAGACGTCCGGGCCGTCCTCCCGAGCGATGAAGCCGAAGCCTTTTTCCGCGTTGAACCACTTGACGGTTCCTTGTGCCATTTTCTGCTCCCTTAAGGGCTGGAAATCAAGGTTCCACACCGTGTGAAACCTTGGGGTCGGTCTAGACGCGACGTCTCCAGCTTTCCTGAAGGTAAGCGGCGCGCCCGCAACGTCGAAATCTGCGAGCGTGCTGGAAACACGAACACAAAACTACGACCGTGCAGACAACATACCAAAGTCTCGGCTGGTTTCCATCATCCAGGCGTCAAAGATAGGTCTTCCGGGGGAAAACAGCGTGCGCGCCGGCCACCCGGTCGAGAAAGAGAAGGCCTTCGCAGTGGTCGATCTCATGCTGCAGCGCCCGTGCCTCGAAGGCGTCGGTTTCCACAACTACCTCTTCGCCTGTGCCGGGCAGCACGCCCACCACGGTGAGGCGGGTGGCGCGCTTGACGTCACCGGTCAGATCCGGGACCGACATACAGCCTTCACGTCCTCTCTCCTTCCGCGAGGCCTCGACGACGCGCGCGTTGCACAGCACGAACGTGCCGTGTGACGTGCGTGCCTTCGGATGGTCGGTGACGTCGACGCTGAACACCTTCCGGTCGACGCCGACCTGGCAAGCCGCGAGGCCGACACAGCCGGGCGAGACTCGCATCGTCGCCACCAGGTCGGCGGCCAGCTGGACGATCTCGGGGTCGGTCGGATCCACCGCCGCCGACGACGACGTCAGCACCGGGTTCGGAGCGTGGACGACGGCAAGGACACGCCCTTCTGCGCCGAGTTCGTGCTCGGACCAGTCGCGGAGGTTCACAGGACGTCGGTCTCCTGGGGACGGAACGTCATGTCCACCCCCAGCTCGCGGGCGACCTGGTCCAGCTCGGCGCGGAGACTCTCCACCGCCACGTCGGCCGGCAGGTCGACCTCCGCCACGACCAGGTAGAGGTCTCCGGTCAGGCGGGTGGTCAGGTCAGTGATGTTGCCCGCGAAGCTGGCCACGGCATGGGTCATGGCCGACACGATGCCCGGCCGGTCACCGCCGTGGACGCTCAGAACATAGGCACGCTGCGCCGGAGCCGCGGCGTCTTCTTCGGCCACCTCGCGGACTGAGACCTGCAGTGTGCCGTCCGCGCTCAAGCCGGCCAACGCGTGCTCGACTGTCTCTACCGAGACGTCACCGGCGCAGAGCAGCATCATGGCGAAGTGTCCGCGCAAGCGGGTCATGGTCGAGTCTTCGAGGTTCACCCCGAGCTCGGCCAGCGAACCGGTGGTTTCGGCGATGATTCCAGGGCGGTCGTGCCCGATGACGGTGATGGCGATGAGGCTCACGCCTCTATCAAACCGTACGCACTCCGGGCATGTCGCTCCGGCCGTCCTCGTCCGGACGCACGGCCAGCACCTGGTGGACACCGATGCGCCCGGCGTCGAACGACAACGCCGAGCCGGTCATGTAGAGCCGCCATACCCGCGCGCGCTCCTCGCCGGCCGCCTGCACCGCGCGGTCCCACCCGCCGTCGAGGTTTGCCACCCAGGCGCGCAGCGTGCGCGCATAGTGTTCGCGCAAGCCCTGCACGTCGCGGACCTCGAGCCCGCCCTCTTCGAGGCGGCTGACGACGTCGCCGACCGGAATGAGCTCCCCGTCGGGGAAGACATACGCGGCGATGAACGACCGGCTCCCCCGGTTCGACGATGCGGACACCGGACGATCCCGCAACTTGACGATCTGGTGGTTCAGCAGCCGCCCGCCTGGCCGCAGGATGGCATGCAACCGGTCGGCATATTCCGGCCAGGTGGCCGCACCGAGATGCTCGGCCATGCCCACACTGGCGATCGCGTCGTACGGGCCGTCGTCTACATCACGCCAATCCTTCACGTACACCGCCGCCAGGTCGCTGAGACCCGCGTCGGCGATTCTGCGCTGGGCGTACTCCCCTTGCGCCGCGGAGATCGTCACCCCGACCGCTTCGACGCCGTGCTCGCGAGCGGCATGAATCACCAGCGAACCCCACCCACAGCCGACGTCGAGCAGACGCATGCCCGGCTCCAGGCCCAGCTTGCGACAGATGAGCTCGTGTTTGTCATGCTGGGCGTCTTCTAGCGTGTACGACGAGCTGCCTGGATCGGTCCAGTAGGCGCAGGAGTACGTCATGGAGGTGCCGAGAACGATCTCGTAGAAGTCGTTACCGACGTCGTAGTGGTGGCTGATCGCGGCTTGATCGCGTTGTTTCGAGTGACGTTCGCCTGCCAGTTCAGCCTCGATCGAGGGCGGCTTCGGCTGTGGACCGACGGCGCCCAGCAGCACGGCTGCCCGCAGCGCCTCGGCGCGGTCGACAGCCGAAAGCTTCGGCCGGGAATCGAGTTCATTCAGCACGTTGTTCAACCGCGCCATGGCCTCCTCGAGATCACCATCGACGTCGATCTCCCCAGCTACCCACGCGCGGGCCAAGCCGAGCTCGTCCGGCTGCCACATGACCCGCCGCAGGGCACGGCGAGACTTCACCACCACAACCGGGCCGTCTACCGGGCCAGCGCTCGAGCCGTCCCACGCCCGAAGCCGCACCGGAAGCGACCGATCCAGAACACGTTCGATCAGATCGGCGATCCGGCCGGCCGCTCCAGCAGCCGACATGTCATTTCCTCCCTCAGTCCTCCAGTCTTACCCACCCGCGAGGATCTCGCGCGCCTCACAGCGGAGATCAGTTGGACCCATCCCGTTGTGATCTCTTCGGCGTCGCGGCACGGCGGAACTCTTCGCGGGGCATCCGCATGCGGCCCAATGTCACCACTTCGCGGCGGAAGAGCAACGCCATAGTCCAGTCGACGAGCACCCGGGCTTTGCGGTTGAACGTCGGCATCTTGCTCATGTGATAGGTGCGATGCATGAACCACGCGGGGAATCCCTTGACCTTCACGCCGTACACGTGAGCGACGCCCTTGTACAGCCCGAGGCTGGCCACCGAGCCGACGTACTTGTGCCGGTACTCCTTGGGCTGGCCGCCGTTCAGCGTTGCCGCGATGTTCTTCGCCAGCAGTTTGGCCTGGCGGACCGCGTGCTGGGCATTAGGTGCGCACAACGCGTCCGGGTCGTCGTCGGTGAGATCCGGAACGGCAGCGTTGTCGCCCGCCGCCCACGCGTCATCGAGTCCCGCGACACGCATAGTGGCCGCGCAGCTGACCCGCCCCCGATCGTCGATCGGGAGGTCGCTGTCGGCGAGCACCGGGTTTGCCTTCACCCCGGCCGTCCAGACGATGGTGTCCGCGTCGAACGGCTTGCCCTTCGAGAGCACCACATGTCCGTCGACGCATGACTCGAGGAACGTCTTGAGCCGGATCTCGATGCCGCGTTTGCTCAGCTCCTCGACCGTGTAGACCCCCATCTCATCGCCCACCTCGGGCAGGATGCGATCAGCGGCGTCGACGAGCACCCAGCGCATGTCTTTGGCGCCGATCTGCGGATAGTAGCGGCGCGCATACTGCGCCATGTTCTCCAGCTCGCCGAGCGCTTCGGCGCCGGCGAATCCACCCCCGACGAACACGAACGTCAGCGCGCGGCGACGGACGTCCTCATCCGTGGTGGAAGCGGCGATATCCAGCCGGTCGAGAACGTGGTTACGCAGCGCGATCGCTTCTTCGACCTGCTTGAAGCCGATACCGTTGTCAGCCAGGCCGGGAATGGGCAGCGTCCGGGGTATGGAGCCCAGCGCGACGACGAGGATGTCGTACTCGAGCTGGTAGGGCTCGCCGGCCTCGGGTTCGATCGTCACGGCTTTGTCGCCATGGGCGATCGAGGTGATCCGGCCGGTGATGACGTCGCACTTGCGCAGCACGCGGCGCAGCGGCACGACGACGTGCCGGGGTTCCAAGGCGCCGGCCGACGCCTCGGGCAGGAACGGCTGGTAGGTCATATAGGAGCGGGGATCAACGACCGTGATCCGGGCCTGGCCCCGGCGCAGCTTCTTCTGCAGGCCCAGTGCCGTGTACATGCCGACGTAGCCGCCGCCCAGGATCAAGATGTGTGGAACTCTGTCTCGGGTCATCTTCACTCTGTACCCCTGGCTTCTCGATGCAAGACGAGTAATGGCGCGCCGTTGCAAGCCACTCCGGGTTCGTTCTCCCGGCACGGTTCCACACTATCGAGCTTGTGAACACATTCACAAGCCGTTTGGTGAATGATCTCGGCACAACTATGCGACCCGAAGGCGGCGAGTTCGCCCCGGCCTCCCCTGGGGCCCAGCCTGTCGGTGATCGTTGCGACGTCAGGTCAGCTGCCGCTTGCCCTCGGCGATCATCTCGAGCCCGCGCAGCCAGTCCGCGCCCTCTCCCGCCGGACCGGTGACGAGTTCATCGACCCCGACGTCGAGGTAGGCCCCTAAGGCGTCGACCACCTGCCCAACGCTCTGCGCGATCGGGATCCGCGCGGCCTCCTCGGCCGTGATAAAGCCCTCAGCCACCAACCCCGCCGCCCGCTCATCGCGGGCCTTGCCGGCCGCGCCCGCGACTCCGAGCGTCACCTCGGGTGCGACGGTCACCCGCGGCATCGGCATCCCGACTTCAGCCGCGATCTCCCGAAGCCGGTCTAGTCCAGGCCGCAACGTCTCCGGACCACCGCTGCCCGCGCCCCCGCCGAACCAACCGCCGTGCCGGACCGCCCGAGCCAGCACGGCGTCGGCGTTGCCGGCGATGCGCAACGGCGGCATCGGCGTGGCCGGCTGCAATGCGATCGGAACCCCGGCACCGTCGGGATCCACCTTCTCACCCGCCACCAGGCGCGGCAGCGTGTCGAGGGCGTCATCCAGCCACGGGCCACGGCGTTTCGTCGGCGCACGAACGGCCCGCCAGAAGGGCTCTCCGGTGAATCCGCCGATCCCCGTGCCCAGCACCAGCCGGTTGCCGGAGATGTACTGCAGGGTCTGAACCTGGGTTGCGGTCCAGGCGAGTTGTCGCAACGGCAATGCGAGGATGCAGGTCCCCAGTTCGATCCGGTTCGTCGCCCCGGCGGCGGCCGCGAGCACCGTCATCGGCTCGAGGGCCGGACGAGAGTCGCCGGTGATCACGTCCGGAACCCAGACGGAGTCAAGGCCCGCCTGCTCGACTTCACGCGCCGCCGCCGGGACGTTGTCCAACGTGCTGGCGTCGTCTCCGACCTCGGCAATGATGCTGAGTGTGATCCCAATGTGTGGGGTTGATGCGGTGCCGTCAGCAGGCATGTCGACGTTCTCCGTTCGCCCGCTCGATCTATCCACCCAAGCGTCAAACATGAACCAAAGTTCAAGTCAAACCGGAGACAGCTACGTGCGCCACTTCAATACCGCCAGGTGGCGTTAAAGCCGGATATGGCTGCGAATCGCCATCTGGCGGTATTGAAGTCGGAGGAAAACCGCGTCACATCAGCGGTGCAGTGCCTTCCGGGCCAGCCAGTTGCCGAGCATCTGAGCAAGCTGGACAAGAAGGATGATCACGACGACGGTCACGAACGTCACTTCCCAGTTGAACCGCTGATAGCCGTAGACGATCGCGAAGTCGCCGAGCCCGCCGCCACCCACATAGCCGGCCAGCGCCGACATGTCGATGATGCCGATCAGCAGGAACGTGTACCCCAGGATCAGCGGCGCGAGCGCCTCCGGGATGAGCACCGTCATGATGATGCGCATCCTGGACGCGCCCATCGCCCGGGCCGCCTCGATCACGCCGGGGTCCGTAGCCACCAGGTTCTGCTCGACGATGCGTGCCGTGACGAAGGTCGCCATGATCGACATAGCGAAGATGACGGCGTCGTTGCCGATGGTGGTACCGATGGTCGCCAACGTCAGCGGCCCCACAGCCGTGATGAAGATGATGAACGGGATCGGCCGGACGATGTTGACCGCGACGTTCAGGACGGCGAAGACGACGGCGTTCTCGAGCAGGTTGCCCTTGCGGGTCGCATAGAGCAACACCCCGATGATCAGCCCTAGGAGCCCTCCGACCAGCAACGTGACCGAGACCATGTACAGCGTCTCGCGGACCGATTCGAGCAAGATCGGGGTGAGGGTGGACCAGTCCCGGTTCATCTCGGCCCTCCGTGCCGCCTGATGGCGTCGATGGCCGGACCATACGGGTCGGCGGGTCCGCGCGGCGGATCGTCACCAGCCGATCCCGGCGGTGCGTCCCCAGTTACCGCCGACGGGTCGTCACGCGGATCAGCGGCGGTACCGAGGTCGTGCACGTCAGTGGTGCCGCGCAGGTCGGCGATGAGCGCGTCGATAGCCGCGCCGTCACCGCCGAGTTCGACCGTCAGGCTGCCGAAGGGACGCTCGTCGATCTCGGTGATGCCCCCGAACACAATGGTTCCGTCCACACCGTGTGCGCGCAGCACCGCCGTGAGATCGTTCGCCTTGCCGCCGCCTTCGCGGATGCCGACGGTGATCATCCTGCCCGGGTGCCGGTGCCGGAGCCGTTCCAGAGCCTCGGGGCTGGGCCGGTCCTTCAGCGTCGTCGCGACAAAGCGGCGGGTAGCACGCTCCCGAGGCGAGGCGAACACGTCGTAGACGCGCCCGTGTTCGACGACCCTGCCCTGCTCCATGACAGCTACCCGCTGGCCGATGGAACGCACGACGTCCATCTCGTGGGTGATCACGACGATGGTGATGCCGAGTTCCCGGTTGACCCGCTTCAGCAGCGTGAGCACGTCCTGAGTGGTATCCGGATCGAGCGCGCTCGTCGCTTCATCGGCCAGGAGAATCTTCGGCGAGGTCGCCAGCGCCCGGGCGATCCCGACTCGCTGTTTCTGGCCCCCGGACAACTGACCTGGGTAGGACCGCGCCTTGTCCGCGATCCCGACGAACTCGAGGAGTTCGGCCACCCGTTCCTGGCGTTTCTGCTTCGGCCATTTGGCGACCTTGAGCGGGTAGGCGACGTTACCGGCCACGGTCCGCGAGTTCATCAGGTTGAACTGCTGGAAGATCATTCCGATGCCGGCTCGCAACTGCCGCAGCTGCGCCTCTCCCATGGCGGTGACATCCTGACCGTCGACGAGCAACTGGCCCGAGCTCACCCGCTCCAGCGCGTTCACCAACCGGACCAGTGTGCTCTTGCCGGCGCCCGAGTAGCCGATCACGCCGAAGATCTCGCCCCGCCCGATGTCGAGCGTGACCGAATCGACGGCCCGGACAGCGTCCGGGCCGTCGCCGAAGACCTTCGTGACCTCGCGAAAGCTGATCATGGAGTGGTGAGGTTCGTTTCGATCTCGTCGAGGATCTCCTGCAACTCGGTCGCCGGGTTGTCGACGAACACGGCGGTGCCGCCGGAAGCGTGCGAGGCCGCTTCCTGCACCTCGTCAGTGTGATACAGCTCGATCAGCCGCTGGAACGTCTCGTTGTCCTGATCACCCGCCCGGGACGCCCAGATGTTGATGTAAGGGCGCGCACCGGGGCTGTCGGCCTCGTCCTGATAGAGCGCGTCCGAGGGGTCCAGACCAGCGTCGGTGACGAAGTCGTTGTTGATGATCGACGCATCGACACTGTTCAGCGCCACGGCCGTCTGCTCCGCACCAACCGGCGTCACCGACACCCTGGACTCGTCCTCGACAATGTCCGACGGCAACGACGTAGAGTCGCCGCCACCTTCCAGAGTGATCAGCCCGGCGTCCTGGAGCACCAGCAACGCTCGTGCCTGGTTGGTCTCGTCGTTCGGGATGGCGACTTCGCCACCCTCGGGAATCTCGTCGAGCGACGAATGCTCGGTCGAGTACAGGCCGAGCGGATAGATCGCCGTGGCCCCGACGGGGGTGAGCTCCTCACCGTTACCGACGTTGTACGCGGCGAGGTACTGCAGGTGCTGGAACTGATTCAGGTCCAGCTGTCCCTGCGACAGAGCGGGGTTCGGCTGCGTGTAGTCGGTGAAGTTGATCAGCTCGACCTCGATGCCTTCTTCGGTCGCGAGATCGGTGAACACCTTCCAGTGGTCGTCAGCGGCACCGACGACGCCGATCTTGATCGGCTCCCCGTCCTGACCAGAGGCGGCCTGGTTGTTGTCATCACCGCCGCACGCGGCAAGTAGCAGCGCGCCACCGGTGATCGCGGCGACCAGCGTCGCATTTCGACGAATCATGAGGGTTGTCCTTCCGCAGAGATGGTCCACGCCACGGGTTGCCCTGGCGCAGTGGAGGTGACTGGGTGCGGGGATGACCGCGCCGGCCAGCAGCCCAGCTGCCGGTCGCAGGGACCGGCGGTGAGGCGCTACCGGGAGGTCGCGTCCAGACGATGCCGTCTCCGGCTCTGAGCCCGCTTATCGCCCGATAGCACCGACTGAATCGGCTTGTCCGGTGACGACGTCAGACGCGACAGCCGCGCATGCGCATCAGACACATGGCCATGCCACAGCCGTGTGCTGTCGGCCTGGCCTGGAACGTGTCGATGCAGTCGCGGGACATAGCCAACCATCATGAGCGCTAGACCGCCGGCCTTCAACTTCAACAAGGCGCAAGTCCATATATTGGACTCGATATGACCGAATTGTGAGACGCATCGCCAGCCAGTCACTCTCGGTGCCGTTTTAATTGACCGATCGTTCCAGATAAGCTACGGTTATCCTCATGGCCCGGACCAAAGAATTCGACCCCGACGCGGTCCTGCAGCGCGCACTCGAGCTGTTCTGGGAGAACGGCTACGAGGCGACCTCCATGACCGACCTGGTCGAGCATCTGGGCATCGGCCGGGCCAGCATCTACGCCACGTTCGGCAGCAAACACGATCTCTACCTGCAAGCGCTCAACCGGTACCTGGAGACCCGCGACCCCAGCCTGATCGAGCTGCTCTCGCAGCCCGGGCCCGCCTTGCCGGCCGTGCGGACGCTGGTGGAGACGTATATCGCGGAAGCCGCAGAGGACCGCCGCCGGCGGGGGTGCATGGTGGTCAATGCCGCCACCGAGATGGTTCCGGGCGACGAACAGGTCGCGAGATTCGTCGAAAGCTCCTGGAACACCCTCGAGGCTGCCCTGACGTCAGCCTTGACCCGGGCGCGCGCCCAGGGCGAGATCGCCGCCGACTCCGATCCGCGCGCGCTGGCGCGCTTCCTTCTGGTCTTCCTGCAGGGGGTCCGCGTCACCAGCAAGGGCGCGATGCCGCCGAACTGGCATCGAGACGCAGCCGATCAGGCTCTCGCGATCCTGCGCTGATCCACCGACACCTGCCGCAACAGGAGCCTAAGCGTGACCTCTTATTGGACCGTTCAGTCAAAAACTGCGTTGCCGTTTGCTGTGCTCGGCGCCACACAGGTTGGGCTGATAGCCGCCATCACCCTCATCGTGGTGCCGCTGCCAGCGATCCAGCGCGAGTTCGCCATATCACCGTCCGAGTTGGCACTGCTCAGCGCCGCATACGGGCTAGCATTCGGTGGGCTGCTGCTCGTTGGCGGGCGGCTCGCCGACCGGCTGGGCGCCAACCGGATGTTCATCAGCGGCATGTCGATCTTCGGCACCAGCTCTGTCATCGGCGGATTCTCCGCCGAGTACCTGATGGTGCTCGGCGCGAGGTTCACTCAAGGTATCGGTGCCGCGCTGGCCGCTCCCGCAGCGATCGGCCTCATGATGCGCCTCTATCCGGACCAGCACCGCCGCAACCGCGCACTTGCCGTGTGGGGAACGCTGTCCGTCACCGGCGCTGTCACCGGAACTGTCGCCTCCGGCCTGATCACCACCGTCGCATCGTGGCGGTGGACGTTCTTCGTGCCGGCTTTGATCGCCGTCGTCGCCGCAGCCGGTGCGCGGCACCTGCCCCGAATTCACCCACACGCCACCTCCAGGCTCGGCGTGGTCGACGGCACACTGGCCACCACCGGACTGCTGATGTTCAGCTACGGAGTGCTGGAATCCGCACCCGCGCTCGTGGCGGCCGGTGCTGTCACGCTGACCGGTTTCCTGATCCGCCAGGCCCGCAGCGCGGATCCGCTCTTGCCGATCGCGATGATCGCCGACCGAACGCGCGGCGTCGCGCTGCTCGTCATCTGGCTGACCGCCGCGGCAAGCACGACGTCGACCTTCCTGCTCAGTCTCTACCTTCAGCAGATTCAAGGCCGGAGCGCAACAACGACGAGCGCCGCTTTCCTCCCGTTGCTGCTCGTCATTGCCATGGGCCCGATCAGCGCGCGACTTGCCGGCCGGTTCGGCGCCCGCCACATCACCGTGCTCGGATCACTGCTGGCTGCCGCCTCAATGGCTCTACTGAGCCGGATCAACGTCGACTCGCCGTACAGCGGCGTGATCCTGGCGGCGTTGATCATCTTCCCGATCGGTGCCGGACTCGCCTTCGCCGGCGCAACCGTCGCCGCCCTGGGCGGAGTCGCACAAGAACGCCGCGGAGTCGCCGGTGGCCTGGTCAACACCGCGATGGAGATCGGCCCGACCGTCGGGCTCGCACTGCTATTGGCTTTGGCCAGTAACCGCACGCACGGCCTGCTGCGCTCCGGGCATGACGCTGTCCAGGCGACCACGTCCGGCTACGCCGCCGCGATGGCCGCCACCGCGTTGGCTTTCGTCGTCATCGCCCTCGCTGTCAGATTCACCTTCGAGAGAAAGAAGCAACCATGAAGTATCGGGACAAGATCGTGCTCGTGACCGGTGGCGGATCCGGCGTCGGCCGGGCCACAGCCTTGGCGTTCGCCCGCGCCGGCGCCGAGGTGGTGGTCTCCGGCCGAAACCCGGAGACGCTCGGGCACACGGTCAAACAGGTGGAGACTCACGGTGGCCGAGCGGTGGCCATCACCGCGGATGTCACCCGGTCCACGGACGTCGGCCAGCTCGTCGACGATGTCATTCAGCGGTTCGGCCAGTTGGACATCGCGGTCAACAACGCCGGCGTCCTGGCGGTCGGAACGGTGACAGAGCTGCCCGAGCAGGAATGGCACCGGGTGCTCGACGTGAACACCACCGGCGTCTTTCTCGCCATGAAGCATCAGATCCCGGTGATGCGCGCTGCCGGAGGCGGCGTCATCGTCAACATCGGCTCCAACATCGGCGCGCACATGCGGCTACCCGGATTTGGCGCGTACGCCGCGTCCAAAGCGGCTGTGGGCGTGTTGAGCCGGACCGCGGCTCTCGAGTACATCCGCGACGGCGTGCGCATCAACGTCGTCAGCCCTGGGCCGGTGGAAGCCCCCATGTCCCTGTTGCCCGGCGAGACCGATGCCGATCGTGCGGCGCGGTTCCAGGACCAACAGCCGATAGGCCGGATCGCCACCGTGGACGAGGTCACCTCCGCTGTCCTGTGGGTGGCCTCCGACGAGGCGTCCTACGTCGTGGGGCATGACCTCGTCATCGACGGCGCGGCAACGGCCTGATCACTCGCCCGCCACCGCGGCCGCGCGAGTGAATACGTCGTCGAGCATCTGCTCGGTGAGCTTGCCGGTGAATGTGTTCTGCTGGCTGGGGTGGTACGACCCGATCAGCGTCACCGCGCCCACCACTCGCGGCAACACGACCTCAGCGCCGTGACCGAATTTCGGCCGGGGACGTGGGATGCTCACGCCGAGGCGTCCGAGCGTCGTCAGCGCAGCCGTCCAGGCGTAGGACCCCAGCGCCACGACGGCCCGCACGGAAGGCAGCAGCAAGCCCACTTCCCGGTCGAGCCATGCAGAGCACGCGTCCCGCTCAGCCGGGGTCGGCTTGTTGTCCGGCGGCGCGCACCGGACCGTGGCGACCACACGGACGCCGGCCAGCCGCAGTCCATCACCCGCATGCTCCGACGTCGGCTGGTTGGCGAAGCCGGTCCGGTGCAATGCGGCGAAGAGCCAATCGCCGCTACGGTCGCCGGTGAAGATCCGGCCGGTGCGATTGCCTCCGTTCGCCGCCGGCGCCAGGCCCACGATCAGGACGCCGGCTTCCGGGTCGCCCCAGCCCGGCGTCGGCCGGCCCCAGTACGGCTCCCCGGCGAACGAGTGCCGCTTGGTGGAGGCGACATCTTCACGCCATTGCACGAGCCGCGCGCAGGCGCGGCAGACCGAAGAGCAGGCAGTCACCTGGTCCAACGACGCGTCAGCCGCTAGTGCCGCGACGTCGGAGGCGGAGCAGGCCACCGGCGTGTCACCAGCGGCCAGGTCGTCCGGCCAGCCCTGACCTGGCGGCACCGGGCTGGCAAAAGCTGTGCCCGTCACGGGATGGGGTAGTTCCACATCGCCTCCACGAATCTTCAGACCGTACCCGCCCGATTCTGCCCTCCCGGCGGCGCGGCGAACGATTCCCCACCCGGTACCTGATCTGCCGGAGCACCCGTCGAGCCGCGCGGCGGCACGCTAACCGCGTGATTCGCGAAGAATTTTCGACAGACGAGCTTTCTTGCTTCCTATTGACGCCAAATTTTCATGTCCGGCAGGATGATCTCTCATGTGACTCACTGTGTACGCACCGTCACCCGGCGACGGCGGCGACCAGATCACGCCTGGAGGTCCAGATGCGTCCCCCGTCTATCTCTCGCCGACGTACCCGGATCGGTGCCGGCGCCGTCGGCATCGCCATGTTGGTTCCCCTTGCCGTCTCTCCGATCGGGGCGGCAAGTTCGGACGATGCTCCATCGCCTACCGAAACCCGCCAACAGCAGTTCGCCGCGGCTGCGGGCGAGTTCGGCGTTCCCGAGGCTGTGCTGCTGGGGGTTTCCTATCTGCAGTCCCGCTGGAACAGCAATGCCGGCTCGCCTAGCACGAGCAGCGGGTACGGCCCGATGCACCTGACCGACGCCGAGTACGTGGCCAGCCTGCCCCACGGCGATCACCACCACGGCGACGGCAAGGATCCACGCGGCGACGACTCTCGTGACACGCTGAGCATCGCCCATCCCGACGTTCCTCCACCGGACGACGACGCGCTGCGGACCCTCGGCACCGCGGCCACACTCACCGGCGAGGCCGAAGCCGCTCTACGGGCCGACCCGATGGCAAACATCCGAGGCGGCGCGGCGCTGCTCGCGTACTACCAGGAGGAGCTCGGCGGATCGACCGGAACGTCGGCTGATCCGGCCGATTGGTACGGCGCCGTCGCGCGGTACAGCGGAGCGGAAACCGTCGACGCCGCTAGTTTCTTCGCCGACGAGGTCTACGCGACGATTCGCGAAGGCGCCCAGCGCATCACCGACGACGGCGAACTCGTCACCCTCGCCGCGAACCTTGAACTCACCCCGGACCGATCTACCCTGGCTGAGCTGGGCTTGCGCAACGTCGACCGCCCGGACGAGATCGAATGCCCGCCTGATATCTCCTGTGAATGGCTGCCCGCGCCGTACGAGCTACGCGGGGACGGTACCAACATCAACAGCTATGGCAACCATGACCTCGGCGATCGTCCCGAGCAGCAGAAGATCGAGTACATCGTCATCCATGACGCCGAGGGCTACTTCGACTCGACAGTCCGCCTCGCCCAGGACAAGAACTGGGTTAGCTGGCACTACACACTGCGCTCGTCGGATGGGCATATCGCCCAGCATCTCGAATCGACGAACGTGGGCTGGCATGCCGGCAACTGGTTCGTCAACGCTAAATCGATCGGCCTCGAGCACGAAGGCTTCGCCGCGCAAGGCACCTGGTACACCGAAGCCATGTACCGGACGTCGGCCAAGCTGGTCCGCTACCTCGCCAAGAAGTTCGACATCCCGCTGGACCGGCACCACATCATCGGTCACGACAACATCCCGGGAATCACGCCCGACTTCGTCCGCGGGATGCACTGGGACCCGGGGCCGTACTGGGACTGGTCGCACTACTTCGACCTGATGGGCGCGCCATTCCGGTCGACCGGAACGCCTCGCACGGGCCTGGTCACGATCGACCCCGACTTCGCCACCAACCAACCAGCGTTCACCGGCTGCGAGGAAGCCGGGGTGCCGTGCCCGGCGCGTGGCTCGTCAGCGGTGATTCTGCACACCGAGCCGAGTCACGACGCTCCGCTGGTCAACGACATCGCGCTGCGCCCGGACGGCACTCCGGCCACGATGCACATCTCCGATCACGGAGCGCGAGCCTCAGGCGGACAAACCTTCGCCATCGCAGACCACGAGGGCGACTGGACCGCGATCTGGTACCTCAGCCAGAAGGCGTGGTTCTACAACCCGCCGGAGAACCGGGCCGCTGTGTGGTCCAAGGGCTTCGTCGCCACCCCGAAAGCGGGCCTCGACGAGATTCCGGTCTACGGGCGTGCCTATCCCGAGCCGGATGCCTATCCGGACGGCGTACCGGTCCAGCCCATCGTGCCGCTGCAGTACACGATCTCCGCGGGTGAGCGCTATGCCACGGGTCCGGCGTTGCAGGGCGAGTATTACCGTGCGACGACGTACGACGGTTCCTCACCCGGCGACTGGACGCTGATCAGCGGCGACATGGAGTACGTGCAGATCCAGCTGGGCCATCGGATGATGTTCGTCGATCGGGCCGACATCGACCTGATTCCGGCGGTACGCGGCGCACCCCGGTAGTGTCCCGAACCGGACCCTCATGGTCGGCACATGGCTGAGGGATAGGTGTAGCCAGAGCCGCACCTATCCCTCAACCATCTTTGCCGCTCCGCCCTGGTGTCTTGAGCTCAGGTGGTGACAAGGCTCCAGGCGATGCCGTCGAGGATGTCGTGCTCACTCAGCACCACTTCCTCCACCCCGGCCCGCTCCGCGACGCAGCGCAGGATCAGCGCACCGGCGGCGATCACGTCAACCCGGCCAGGGTGAATCACCGGAATGGCGGCACGCTCGTCGTGCGACGCGGCCAGCAGCCGATCGCTGATCTCCGCGACGCCACGCACCGGCACCCGCGCATGGTGAATGGCGTCCCGATCATAGGCGGAAAGGCCCAGGTGAATGGCGCCGACGGTGGTCACCGACCCGGCCAGTCCGATCAGGCTGGACGCGCCCCGCAGCGGGACGGTCTCGGCGACGTCGTCGAGGGCGGCATCGATATCGGCGCGGGCTCGCGCCACCTGCTCCGAGGTGGGCGGATCGTCGGCGAAACAACGCTCGGTGAGCCGGACCGAGCCGATGTCGACGCTGCGCGCCGCCTCCGGCTCTTCGGTTCCGTGCACGAACTCCGTCGAGCCCCCGCCGATGTCGACGACAAGATAAGGACCGGGCACTTCGGAGCCCAGGTCACGGGTCGCTCCGGTGAACGACAGCCAGGCCTCCTCATCACCCGACACGACCTCGGGATCGACACCCAGCACCGACCGGACACCTTCGACGAACACGTCGGCGTTCGCGGCATCGCGGGTGGCGCTTGTGGCGACCATCCGGACCTTCTCGACTCCCCAGTCGTCGATGACCTGGACGTACTCGCGCAAGGCGACGATGGTGCGCTCCAACGCCTGCTCCCCCAACCGACCGGTGCGATCCACGTCCTGCCCGAGCCGGACGATCCGCATCTGCCGGTCCAGATCATGCTGGCCGCCGTCGCCGGGATCGAGTTCGGTGACCAGCAACCGGATCGAATTGGTACCGCAATCGAGCGCCGCCACCCGCCTCATGCCGGACGCCAGGTGCATGTCTCGGCTGTCCAGGGCTTGTCGAGGGTGGCCATCCGCTCCAGGGTCAGGTCGCCCAGGGGGTTGACGCCGGGGCCCACCGCGAGACTGTGCGCGGCCAGCACGTGCAGGCATTTCACTCGGGACGGCATTCCGCCGCCCGACACGCCGGCGATCTCCTCGACGTGCCCGATGTGCTCACGCCTGGCCAGGTAGTCGTCATGCGCGGCCCGGTATGCCTCCGCCAGTTCGGCGTCCGCGGCCAGTAGCCCAGCCATCTCGGTCATCACGCTCACCGACTCGAGTGTCGACGCGGCCGCAACCGCCCGCGGGCAGGTCAAATAGAAGAGCGTCGGAAACGGGGTGCCGTCGGGCAGCCGGGGCTCGGTCTCGACCACGGTTGGGTGCCCGGAGCCGCACCGGTGGGCCACCGCCCGCACGCCGCGCAGCGGACGTCCCAACTGCTCCCGCAGGATGTCGGAGTCCTCAGTGGTCAGAGTCGACAACGTCACCAGGCTGGCCCTCTCGCGTCGTGCGGGCGTGGGGGGCAAAAGCCGCCGCCCATGGTGCGGCTGGGCATCGAAACGCGAGGAACGAGCGTTTCGCGGGCGAGGGCGGTGGCTTTTTGCCCCCGACGCCCAAACCCCGCACTCACGGTAGGTCCTCGTCGGGAATGTCGTCGGCCGCCTGCAGGGAGCTCCACAGCCGCTCATGCCATGCGCCGTCCCCGGCCGGGGGAAGCCCTTCGGGTCCTGGATCGTCCTCTTCGTCGTCGCCGGGGTGAACCACCACGTAGCCCTGTTCCCCCGGCATCACGAAACCAAGGCGCTCACGGGCCTGGATGGCCACATAGGCGGGGTCGTCCCAGAGTTCGAGCTCGACCTCCAACTGCTCGACCTGTTCTCGCAGCTCGACCGCTTCCTGCTCCAACGCGCTGCGCTCGTTGTGTTGCTCATACCACGTCCGTAACGGATAGGCATACGACACGAGAAGGACAGCTAGCACCAGGGTCAGGACCGCCGCCCGTCCCGTGATCGACGGTTTGCCACCGGGTGCTCGCGGCCGGGGCGGCGGTGGCGGCGGTGGGCCGATGCGGTTCTCGTCGCCGGAACTCTCGACACCTGCTCGCCGCCGCACCGTTTCCCGGCCCGGCCGCGGCCCGCCACGGGTGGTCCGGGTGGCCGGGCGCCGCTTCGTCCCGGCGCTGCCCGCGGGGCGAGCGCCGGGAGAACGACGAGAACCAGGCACAGCTACTTATTAAACCGCGGGAAAGCCGCAGAACCGGCGTAACGCGCGGCGTCGTCGAGCTCTTCTTCGATCCGCAGCAACTGGTTGTACTTGGCGACCCGCTCGGAGCGAGCCGGCGCCCCGGTCTTGATCTGCCCCGCATTGGTGGCCACCGCGATGTCGGCGATGGTGGTGTCCTCGGTCTCACCGGAACGGTGGCTGATCATGCTCGCGTAGCCGGCCCGGGTAGCCATGGCGACCGCATCAAGCGTCTCTGTCAGCGTGCCGATCTGGTTGACCTTGACCAGCAGGGCATTGGCGGCTCCGTCGCTGATGCCCCGGCTCAACCGCTCCGGGTTGGTGACGAACAGGTCGTCACCAACGATCTGCACCCGGCCGCCGAGCGCCTCGTTCAAGGTCACCCAACCGCTCCAGTCGTCTTCTGCCAGCGGGTCCTCGATGGAGACGAGCGGGTAGTCAGCGACAAGCTGGCCGTAGTACTCGCTCATCTGCTCGGCGGACTTCGACTCGCCCTCGAAGGTGTAGCCGCTCTCGCTGAAGAACTCCGTGGCGGCGACGTCGAGAGCGAGCGCCACCTGCGAACCGGCGGTGAATCCGGCCTGTTCGATGGCTTGCAGGATCAGATCGAGCGCAGCGCGGTTGCTTGGCAGGTCGGGCGCGAAACCGCCTTCGTCGCCGAGGCCGGTCGCCAGGCCCTTCTCCTTCAGCACCTTCTTCAGCGCGTGGTAGACCTCGGCACCCCACTGCAGTGCGTCCCGGAATGTCTCGGCACCGATAGGCGCGATCATGAACTCTTGGATGTCAACGTTGCTGTCCGCGTGCGCACCACCGTTGAGGATGTTCATCATCGGCACCGGCAACAGATGCGCGTTGGGGCCGCCCAGGTACCTGAAGAGCGGCAGATCGGCAGACTTGGCGGCGGCCTTGGCGATGGCAAGAGACACGCCCAAGATCGCATTGGCCCCGTACTTGGCCTTGTTCGGGGTGCCGTCGAGATCGTTCATCTCCTGGTCGACGAGCCGCTGGTCGCTGGCGTCGAATCCGAGAAGCTGCGGAGCCAGATCGTCCATGACGGCCACAACCGCCTTCTCGACCCCCTTGCCGAGATAGCGCTGTTTGTCGCCGTCGCGCAGCTCGACCGCCTCGAACTGGCCAGTGGAGGCACCGGACGGGACAGCGGCTCGCGAGAGCGTGCCATCGTCGAGTGCGACCTCGACCTCGATAGTGGGGTTGCCGCGCGAGTCGAGAATCTCGCGGGCTCCGATCGCTTCAATCGTGGCCACGTCTTTCTCCTGATGTCGGGGATGTCTGGGTGCCCGCGGGGCACGCAAGGCGCGATGGTGACGACGTCGTCACGGCGCTGTTACTCCTGGAAGCTTAAGGGGTAGCCCGGACGGGACGCCGATCGGCATGCCCGCTGGGTGAGTGCCGTTCCGCGGAGTCGGAGCGCAGGCCACGGCACACCTCCTCAATCTTCCTCGTCACGCTCGTCAGCGATGATCCGCAGGTTTTCCGCCAGGGAACTCAGCCGCTGGCTCATGGTCTGCACGATACCCTCTGCCTCGTCGGCCAGCCTCCCGGCGAAATCGCCGTTCTCCAGCTGGCTCGAGAGTTCACGCTCCACCGGCACGACAAGTTCGTCGACATCATCGGCCAGTTCCCGGAGCCGCTCGGCTTCGTCCATGCCAGGGATCGTATCTGGATACCGTTCTTGCCGATAAGCTCAAGACGGACCGCATCGTGGCATGATCAACCGGGACGGCCAAGCATGGGCAAGGTAGCGATCGATCCGGACGGAGCCGATGAACTCGCTCGCCGGTTGGAGGACCTGTCGGAAGCGATCGGTGACGCACGATCCACGGCGTGGTCGCTTCGAGTGCGGTGGCGCATGCTCAGCACCTGGCAGGACCAGCAGTGGGCCAACGGGCTGGCCGGCCGGCTGCGCACGGCCGCGGCCATCGTGCGCGGCGACGACAACCTGCCGTCGAACTGGCCGCAGATTGCCGCCCAGTACGACCTCGCTGACCATATCGAGCTGGCCGACCTCGAAAGAGAGCTGAGCAACCACGCCGAGATGGAGCTCGACCAGCTGGAGCACCTGCTGGAACTGGCCCGCGAGGCCGAGATCCCACCGGCCGACTATGCCGAAGCGCTGCAGGACTATTGGGATCGACGCGCGCTCGAGCGCGCCGGCATTGATCCGGACGAGTGGGACCCTTCACTCGGCGCCGACGCGCAGGCCGACATCATCGAGCGGGTCTATGTGTACTACGCCGAGGTCTACGGTGAGGACAACGACCTGATCTGGGCCGGTATGGCGAACATGATCGGGCCGTCCTTCGCTGCCGGCTTCTTCGATCTGGCCGAGTTCCGGGACATCGCTCAACGGGTTCGCGGCAGGGCTGCTCTGAGCTCCTTCCTTCCCGCCACACCGTTCTGGAGCAGGATCTCGGGAACACTCCTCGCAGAAGCCGCCGACATGACCGATCAGGAACTCGCGTACTACGAAACCACGTTTCTGCAAATGCAGAAGGACATCTTCTTCGACCTGGCGCCCGTTCACGAGGCCTACCTCAGTGGCGGCATCGAAGCGGTCGAGGAAATGCGCGCGGCCGGCATCATCGACCAGGATGTGTACAACGCCTGGGAAGACATCAGCTCGGGCGACCCCGCCCTCGTCGAACAGGGCAATGAAGCGCTGCTGCTCCGGGAGCAGCGCGACATCATCGACGACTACTACCAGGACATGTACAACCGATTCCCGAGCGGCCCGGTGGTCACCCAGTTCATGACCTGGATCGGCGCCCCGTCCATTCCTGGCGCCAAGAGTTATCCGGAGGTCTTCGACTGGTCCGGGAACATCGCGCACTTCGAGGACCGATGGGATCTGATCCAGCAAGACACCTTGCCCGCATTCCTCGATCTATGGCGCGACGACCGTGAGCGCACCAACGACATCATCTCGTCACCGGTGGGTCCGCGCATCGACGAACAGCGTATGAAGGAACGTTTCCCGCCGCTCGGCTGGATTCTCGACGGTCCGCCGATCGGGATTTCGCTTCCCGACGTCCCGGGCTTCGACCCGAGCTTTCCCTCCCCCATCGATTTTCTCTTTCCCCGCCTGCCTTGGTAGCCACGGACCACCGGATGCCCACTCGCCAGATTCGCGCGCGCCGCAGCCGATGGGCTGCTTCGGCACTCCTGCTGATCATCCTCTTGGGAGCATGTATGAACGACGACGACCGCAGCGGCGACTACGCCTTCGACGTGGTCAGAACCGATCGGCACGAGCTGGATCTGCGGACTCCGCCGACCCGTGAGGCCGTGGGGATCAGCGAGGACAGCACCGGGGTATCGGTCGCGGCCGACGACGAAGCATCCCGGGTAATCCACGCCCATGTCTTGCTGCCCGACGGCGTCGAGCTGGATCTCGAGCCGTACCGGCTGGTCGTGGAGCCGCGTGCTGGTTCGGCACGCCCACAGGGCCTGACTACCCGCACGGCCCCGCCGGCGCGGGCCAACCTGATGTTTACCTTCGAGACGGTGGACGAGGCGAGCGCGTTCTTGAGTGAACTGGCCGCGCAGCTTGGCGAGCACCGCGGCACACTCACCGACGACTACATCGAGCGGACCAGCCAGATCCTCGCCACCGGCGAACGCCCGCACCCATTGATCGCCTCCGCCGAGATCGGCTACCTGACGTTGTCCGTCCGCCCACGAGCCGGTTCGTCCGCCGGAGGGCGTAGCACCGCACACATCACGTTCAACTGGTCAGCGATGCCCGACGACTGACCGGCTCAGTCGGATGGAGTCTCTTCATGGTGTGGTGGGCATCAGCGAGGGAGGTCGACGGCGAAGCCCCTCCGACCGAGTCTGCTGGGCAAGAAGTGGCTCCATCCGACTGAGCCGCCATATCCGTCAGGGACGAGGGCTGACGCTGTAGACCTCTACGGCGCCGAGGCCGCGCACCATCGTCGGCGGCAGGGCGCGCAGCGCAACGCTGGGCTCGTTCTCCAATGCCATCGCGGTGGCCATGTCGACGAGGACGGAGTTCCGTTCGGCCACCGTGGTCAAGCGAGCCGCGAGGTTGGTCGGAGTGCCGAACACGTCGCCCAGCCGGGCCACCACCGGTCCGGTGGCGATGCCGACGCGGATATCCGGCAACGCGGGGTTGAGGCCGATCTGTTCCACCAGCTGGCAGCCGATGTTCGCCGCTATGCGCGCGTCGTCCGCAACGAAGACGACTTCATCGCCAAGCGTTTTGACCACCCGGCCGCCTTGACCGAAGATGACGTCGTTCGTGGTCGCCTCGAACTCTTCGACGAGCTTGCCGAGCGCCTCGACGCTCAGTCCGCGCGACAACCGGGTGAAAGACACCAGGTCGGCAAAGCCGACCGAGGCGGGGGCGGCCAGCAGCGGAGCCTCGCCCATCTCAGCGATGGCCATCAGCCGGTTCACCGACGACGCGAGCTTGCGTCGCCAGGCATAGATCAGCAGCCGTTCGAACTCCGGTAGCAATTGCTGAGCCATCCGGTACGCCGAGCCGAGCCTGCTGTGCCGGCTCTCACCGTTGGCCACCGACTCCTCGATGATCTCGGCGAGCGTCTCTACGTGCCACTCGGCCAGCCGTCCGGTCATCCGGCCCAGCGCGCGGACCATCTGCACCGCGGTGGCGTCGTTCACCACCTTGGACTCCACCAGATCGACGACGGCACGCAGCGCTTCCAGATCCCACACGGTGAAAGCGGCCTCGCCGCCGACGTCGGGAAAGCCCAGCGCCCGCCAGTACTTGTCGACCTCGGCCACGGTCAGCCCGACAGCCTCAGCTACCTGTTCACGCGTGTACCTGCGCGACGCGCCCAGAAGCAGCCGTTCCATGTCGTCCGGGGTGAGCCGATCTCGGGTCACGGATGATCGGTCTCCCCGCCTGGCTCCGCCTCGTCCCGGGACCAGCTGGCGTCATGCGCTTCGGACACCAGCTCGCTCAACCGCAGCTGCACACTGTGAACACGTGGGACGTCGTGCAACTTGATCTGGCCTTCCTCACTCGCGGCCGACACAATGAGCGTGCCGCACCGCAAGATCCGGTCGAGCAGCCCCTGCTCGAATGCCGCGTCGTTGATCCGGCGCAGCGGGATGTTCCGGCCGGTGCGCCGGATAATGCCGGCACGGGTGATGAGCCGGAAGTTGGTGACGGTGAACGTCGTGGTCAGCCACGTAAGGAACGGCCGCAGCGACCAGTAGAGAATGACGAACACACCGACGATGACCAATGCCCACCGCCCGACGGTGGGGCCCGTGGTGTCGTCGTCGGGCAGGATGCCGAGGCCGAACCCCACGGCCGCGCCGGTCACGAGCAGCACCGCGACCGGGACTAATAGTGCCTTGACGTGTGTACGCAGGTGGTGCTCGACGATCTCACCTTCGCTGAGGTGCTTCTGCGGAAAGGCCATACGCGCATCCTGACACAACCAGGGGCTCTTACACGGGGCGCAGGTGCACAATGTCGCCGGCGCCTATCACCCGCCGCTCGGTGCCCGTCTGCAAGACCAGACGCCCGGTGTCGTCGATGTCTGCCGCGACGCCCTCGGCGGCGTCGGAACCAGGAAACTCTACGCGCACCTGACGACCGAGGGTGGCGCAACGCTGCCGATATGCCGGGGCGATCCCGGCAGCGGGATCGCCACGGTGATCGTGCCACTCGGCATAACGTTCGGCGAGCCGATCGCCGAGCGCTTCCAGCATCTCCGCCGGTTGAATGCCGGCCGCGCCCTCGAGAAACAGTGATGTCGCGGTCGGCGGCAGCTGGTCACGCCGCTGCGTGACATTCAGGCCGATCCCGGCAACAGCGGCAGCACCCTGCGGCGTGTCGACCCGTTCGACCAGGATGCCGGCCAGTTTGCGCTCGTCGACCAGGACGTCGTTGGGCCATTTGAGCTTCGCCCCCACGCCGGTGAGCCCGACCACCGCGTCAACCGCGGCGACCCCGACCAGCAGCGGCAGCCACGGCCACCGCTCGACTGGCACGTCGCGAGGACGGAGCAGGAAGGACACCGCGAGGCTGGATCCGGGCGGGGCCTCCCAGGTACGGTCCAGCCGTCCCCGGCCGGTGCGCTGGTATCCGGCGACGACGGCGGTGCCTTCGGCGGCGCCGGAACGCGCGAGTTCCGCGACGTCGACATTGGTGGAGCCCGTCTCCTCGACCCGCCGCACCTGCCACATGGCTTCTCCTAGCTACCTACGCTCGGTGATCATGAGCAGATTTCCGCCCTAATCCGCGATGATCGTGTGCGCATTCGGGTCACCATAGCGACACAAACTCTCTCACGATCACTGCGCGGCGGTGCGGAAATCTGCTCATGATCACGGCGTAGGCGGGCGCGCTCAACCGGTGTTCTGCAGCCCCGCGGCGACGCCGTTGACGCTGATCTGCAACAGCCGGCGGCTGGCTGCTTCGTCGGCAGTCTCCGTGTCCTCGCCCCGGCGCAGCGTCCGCAACGCGCGCACCTGCAAATACGAGAGCGCGTCGACATAAGGGTTGCGCAGCGCCACCGCGCGGCCGAGAACTCGACGATCCTCCAGGAGCCGGGAGTGCCCCGTCACATTGAGGACCCACTCGATGGCCAGCGCGTGTTCGGCCAGGATCATCTCCGTCAGCTCGGGTCGTTCGCCCAGTTCGAGGTAACGCGCGGCGATCCGGCGATCGGTCTTGGCCAGAGACATCTCGACGTTCTCGAGCATCACGGTGAACAGCGGCCATTCATCCCGGGCCCGCCGCAGCAGGTCCAGGTCGCCCACCGCGGCCAGCCCCGAACCGAGGCCGTACCAGCCGGGCAGGTTGACCCTGGTCTGCGCCCAGGAGAACACCCACGGAATCGCCCGGAGGTCATCGAGCGACGAGACGGTCAGGCCACGACGGGCCGGGCGGGAGCCGAGCGGCAGCGAGCCGACCTCCTCGAGCGGGGTGACCCGGGCGAACCACTCCGGGAACCCTTCGGTGTGCACCAGCGCGTGGTAGGCGTCTTTGGCGGCAGCGTCAAGGGTGGAGGCCACATCGGCGAACTCCACAGCGGCGTTGCGGGCGCGTTCTTCGACCTCCGGGGTGGAAGCAAGCAACACGGCGGAGGCCACCTGCTCGATGTGCCGGCGGGCAATCGCCGGATTCCCGTACCGCGCGAAGATGACCTCACCTTGTTCGGTGAGCTTGAGCCGGCCGTCCACGGATCCTGGCGCCTGGGCCAGCACCGCCCGGTTCGCCGGGCCGCCGCCACGCCCGAGCGCACCACCACGACCGTGGAACAAGGTCAGGGTGATCTTGTGCCGGGCGGCCCACTCGGCGAGTCTGGACTGCGCGTCGTACAGCTTCAGCGTGGCCGACACCGGGCCGACGTCCTTCGCGGAGTCGGAGTATCCGAGCATGACCTCGAGGCGATTCCCGGTCTCTTCCAGCCTGGCCTGAGTCTCGGGCAGGTCGAGGACACCTTCGAGCACCTGGACCGATGCTTCGAGGTCGGCGCCGGTCTCGAAGAGCGGGACGACGTCGAGCGCCAGCGCCCGCCCGTCCAGCGCATACCTGGCCAGCTCATGGACAGCAGCGATGTCGGCGGCGGACTGGGTGAATGAGACGACGTACCGGCGGCAGGCGTCGGCGCCGAACCGGGCCTGGATCTGAGCCATGACCCGGATGGTGGCCAGTACCTCTTGAGTCTGGTCGGACAGCTCACCACCGGCACGAACCTCCTCCAGCGCCGCGCGATGCACCGCGCTGTGCTGGCGGATCTCCAGCTCAGCCAGGTGGAAGCCGAACGACTCGACTTGCCAAACCAGACTCTGGAGCTCGCCGTACGCCTGCCGCAGCGCTCCAGACTGCACGAGGCTCGCCTGGATCATGCGCAGTTCCTCGAGCAGTTCGTCGGCATTGGAGTAGCCGAGGTCGGCGTCACGGCGCCGGGTGGCGGCCAGCCGGGCGGCGGCGTAGAGCAGTGCAATGCGATGCGGCTCGTTCGGGGAGCGTTCAGCAAGCTCCGCGTAGAGTTCCGGCTGGGCGGCCTCGGCGTCGCCCAGGATCCGGGTGATCTCTGGCGACGGAGGCGTCGATGCGGCGTCGAGTGTCAGCCCACGCCCCACCCGTGCGCAGGCGGTCTCCAGCGCGGCCAGCACGTGATCGGACTGAATCGCGATCGCCTGGCGGGTGATGGAGCTGGTGACAAAGGGGTTGCCGTCGCGGTCTCCCCCGATCCACGAGCCCAGCCGGACAAACGCCGGCACCCGGGGCGCGCGCATTTCCTGATCGTCGCCGAGCGCGGCGTCGGCGCGCCGGTAGACCTGTGGCACGACGTGGAACAGCACGTCGTCGAAGGCCGACATGGCGGTGCGGACCTCGTCGAGCGGTCCCGGACGGCGGGCCCGCAGCGGGGCCGTGCGCCACAGGACGTCGACGTGCTCGAGAAGCAGCCGTTGCGTCTCGGCGGCCTCGGACATGCCCAGCCGGGAATCGTCGCGTCGTTCCAGAAGCTCCGCGATCTGGCGGATCGCATTGACGACGGCGCGGCGGCGCGCCTCCGTGGGGTGGGCGGTCAGCACCGGCCGGAATTCGAGGCTGCCGAGCATCCCGTTCGCTTGGTCGGCGCCGGCCAGCGCGGCGATCTCGGCTACGGCCTGGGACATCGCACCCGACAGCGGCCGATCAGCGGCATCACCGGCGCGCAGCGCACGGATCCGGTGGTATTCCTCGGCCGCGTTCACCAGATGGAAGTAGACCGTGAACGCCCGGGCGACTTCTTCGCACCGATCCATCGGCCAGGAGCTCACGAGCCGTTCGGCCTGGCTAGCGGCGTCGTCAGCGACTGTCAGGTCTTCATGATGCGAGGCGATGACCAGCTCGCGGAGACGCTCGACGTCGTCGAGTAGACCCGCGCCACCGTACTCGCGAAGGACTTGCCCGAGGGCTTCGCCGAGGACGCGTACGTCGGCGCGAAGAGCGTCGGGCATCTCGAAGCGGGCAGCCTCACGGGACCCCGTTGCGGTAGGAGACACGTTGACTAGCGTAAGACCAGGGGGAGCACAGCCCGGAAACCGCCCGCCTTGCGAGATTGCCGGGCCCGGCTGGACACGGCTGATCGCGTCCGCGCCAGTCGCCCGGCCTGGCTGCTGAAGACGTTATGGTCAGCTGGTGAACGTACACAGGACCGGCCCCGCGCACCTCGCGCGACGCCGGCTCATGACGGTGATCACCGCTACTCTCGCTGCCGCCGCGGTCACGCTGGTGGGTTGTGGTTCCGATGACGACGGCGGTCAAGCGGGCGGGACCAGCCTCCAGCAAGCGCTCAGCCGGGTCTCGGCGACGGACGCGACAGTCACCTACATCGAGTTCGGCGACGCCGAACGGATACGTGAGGCATCGGGCGGCTCGTTCAAGGGTGTGTGGGGCAGCCTGGACGGATGGGGGTCTTCCACCCTGGCCCAGTATCGCCGCCAGGTTCCAGAGGTGTTGGGGATCGACCCGGAGGCGGCGCAGATGTACCTCACCGTGGGCCAACCACCAGAAACGGTCACATTGCTCCAGGGTGGTCAGGACGCCGAGGCGATCACGTCGGCGAGCACGGCTTCCGGGTGGACGGGTGAGGACACTCTGACGCTGGAGATGGACCCCACCCAGCCGATCAGCATCTCCTCCCCACACATCCGTCCGCTGGCGGACGACGTCGTCGTGGGTGGCACAGCCGCCGACCTGGGTGTCGTCGACGCCGATGGCGAAGACACCACCCTTGCCGGGGCACCAGTCGTCGGTGAGCTCGCCGATTGCCTGGGCGACGTCTTCGCCGCGTATTTCATCGACTCCGAGGCGTACCCGACAGCGTTGGGGGTGCGCCCAGCCGAGGACGACCCGGAGTCGCCGGTGAGCATCATGTGCGTGCTGACCCCCTCCGTGAGCGACGCGGAGCGCCTCGCCGAGGAGATCCCGTCGACGGTGGCCGAAGGCGATATGCCTTCGCAGGGAAGGCCGTACGCCATTATGTTCGAAGCGGCCGAGGCGGAGATCCTCGACGGCGAACACGTGGTGAGGGTGGAACTGGAGCATACCGACGGGGCGCTCGCCAACGTCATCTTCCAGATGGTTTTCAAGCGCGACCTGCCGGTGGTCTCCCTGGGCGACCCGGCCGCCGAACTCTCGGACGACGATACGCCCTGAGCCCAAGCGGTACGAGCGGTCGGCACACGCTCCCGATTCCCCATCGATCCACCCGCCGGTAGTGCGCCGACGAGGGACCGTGCCCTAAAGTCCGCCCATGTGCATATGCGGATATGTCCGGCGTCTACCCCATCGCCGGCGCCAGTGGTCACTCCCGATCGGCCTGACCACCCTTGCGCTCGTTCTCACCGCCTGCTCCGGATCGGACACCGGCGGAACAAGCACTGACGACGGGCACAGCGCCCTGGAACGCTCGCTCGGCCGGATCCAAGCGACCGAGTCAAGTGCTCAGTACATCGAATTCGCCGACCTACAGATGCTGGACGAGGTGTCAGGAGACTCCTTCAGCTGGACGTGGAGCAGCCTTGACGGCTGGGGCTCCTCGATCGTCGGGCCTTATGGGCGCCAACTGCCGTCAGTGGTCGGCGTGGACCTGAACGACGCCGGCTCCATCCTCGCGATCAGCACTTCACCGAGCGCGTTCATGCTGGTGGAGGGCGGCCAGGATGAAGACGAGGTCTTGACTACGGCTAACAGCTCAGGATGGTCCGGCGAGGACATCCTGATCGCCGAGGAGAATCTGCGACAGCCGTTGGCCAACTACATCCCGCAGATCAAAGCCACCGGGGCCGATGCGGTGCTGGGCGACAGTGAGGCCGACCTCTCACTGGTCGATGCCGACGACTCCAGCCTGGCCGACGATCCCGTCATCGAAGATCTCGCCGCCTGCCTCGGCGACGTCGTCGTCGGCTTGATCACTCACGGCGACGACTACTCCGAAGATGACACACCCGCGCTCGCAGCCGGTGTGCGCCAGGACGCCGACCACCCGGAGGCGCCCGTCAGCATCCTCTGTGTGCAAGCCGGCTCCGCCAGCGATGCCGAACAGATCGCCGGGTCGATCGACGAGGCGCTGTCGTCCGGGGTTCACCCCCGCAGCGGTCGATCGTATTCCACCTACTTCCAGGACTCCGACGTCAGTCTCGTCAACGGAGGGAGCACGGTGAAGATGGTGGTGAGCAATACCCCCGAGGCGTTCGCCAGCACCATCCTGCAGATGACCCAGGGACGCATGCTGCCCGGCGTCAACTCGACCGGCTGACCCGTCTACCCTGCAGGGGGAGCATCGAACGGAGGGATTCATGACCGCGACGGAAGACGGGCCGGACATTCATACCACCGCGGGGAAGCTCGCTGACCTCCAGAACCGGATCGAAGAAGCCGTGCACGCCGGATCCGCTCGCGCGGTGGAGAAGCAGCACGCGCGCGGGAAGCACACGGCCCGCGAACGGATCACGATGCTGGTGGACGAGGGCTCGTTCGTGGAGTTCGACGAGCTGGCCCGGCACCGGTCTACTGCGTTCGGGTTGGAGAAGAACCGGCCCTACGGCGACGGCGTGGTCACCGGCATCGGCACGGTGAACGGGCGCCAGATCGCCGTCTTCAGCCAGGACGTCACCGTCTTCGGCGGCAGTCTGGGCCAGGTCTACGGCGAGAAGATTGTCAAGATCATCGACTTCGCGCTGAAGACCGGCTGCCCGTTGATCGGTATCAACGAAGGCGGTGGGGCGCGGATCCAGGAGGGCGTCGTCTCCCTCGGGCTCTACGGCGAGATTTTCCGCCGCAATACCCATGCCTCCGGCGTCATCCCGCAGATTTCCCTCATCATGGGCGCGGCCGCGGGTGGGCATGTGTACTCTCCAGCGCTCACCGATTTCACCGTCATGGTGGACCAGACCTCCCAGATGTTCATCACGGGTCCGGATGTCATCAAGACCGTCACCGGTGAAGACGTCAGCATGGAAGAGCTGGGTGGTGCGCACACACACAACACGAAGAGCGGCAACGCTCACTACATGGGTTCGGATGAGACCGACGCCATCGACTACGTCAAGGCGCTGTTGTCCTACCTGCCGCAGAACAACCTCGACGAACCGCCGACGTTCGAGGTCTCCGAGCCGGTGTATGAGATCACCGACCACGACCGTTCCCTCGACACGTTGATCCCGGACAGCCCCAACCAGCCGTACGACATACACCGGGTGATCGAGACCGTCCTCGACGACGACGAATTCCTGGAGGTGCAGCCGCTGTTCGCGGCGAACATCGTCGTGGGATTCGGACGTATCGGCGGGCATTCGGTCGGCATCGTGGCCAACCAGCCCATGCACCTGGCCGGCACCCTCGACATCGACGCCTCGGAGAAGGCCGCGCGATTCGTCCGGACCTGTGACGCGTTCAACGTCCCGGTGCTCACCTTCGTCGATGTTCCTGGTTTCCTGCCCGGCACTGCCCAGGAGTGGGACGGCATCATCCGCCGCGGCGCCAAACTGATCTACGCCTATGCCGAGGCAACCGTCCCTCTGGTCACGGTGATCACCCGCAAAGCGTACGGCGGCGCCTACGACGTCATGGGCTCCAAGCATCTAGGTGCCGACGTCAACTTCGCCTGGCCAACAGCCCAAATCGCGGTCATGGGCGCTCAGGGTGCGGTCAACATCCTCTACCGGCGAGAGCTGGCCGAGTCCGACGACCCCGACACCCGGCGGGCCGAGCTGATCACCGAGTACGAGGACACCCTCGCCAACCCCTATGTCGCCGCCGAGCGGGGCTACGTGGATGCCGTCATCGAGCCGTCGCGCACCCGGTCCGCCGTGGCGCAGGCGCTGCGTGCGCTGCGCACCAAGCGGGAGACCCTGCCGCCCAAGAAACACGGCAACATCCCGTTGTGATCAGCCAGCACAACGCCATCACGTTCGAACCAGGAGGGCCAACCATGTCCGATACCGCCCCGGGCGGCCTCGGCACCCGTGACCGCGCGACGAGTGCGGGCTCGGGGTCGGACCAGCCGTTTCACCGGCGGCTGTCGCCCGGCGCCTGGTTCCGGGTCGTCGCCATCGCCGAGGCGATCTCGTGGGCCGGTCTGCTGATCGGCATGCTGTTCAAATACGTGATCAGCGACACCGAGATCGGCGTCACCATCTTCGGCCCGATTCACGGCATCGTGTTCATCATCTACGTGCTCGTCACGCTGCTCGTTTTCCGCCCGTTGCGCTGGGGGCCGTGGACCACCGTGTGGGCGCTGGCGGCGAGTGTCCCGCCGCTCACAACCCTGGTCTTCGAGCGGTGGGCGGTGCGCACCGGCCGGCTGAGCCCCGAGCTGCGCCATTCGTGATGATCATTGTGCTCCTTTCGGCGTTATAGCACCCACAAGCGCACAATGATCTTGAAGCCTGGCCTAGAATTCCGCCCATGAGCGACGAGAGCATGCCGCTGGTGCGGGTCATCAAGGGACACCCGACCGACGACGAGCTCGCCGCCGTCGTGACGGTCGTCTCGGCCAAAGCGGCTGCCGCGGCTGACCAGCCTGCGCCGGCCCGGCCGTCGACCTGGGCGGCGTACTGGCGTACCGTCCGCGCTCCGCTGAAACCCGGCCCGGGAGCGTGGCGGGCCAGCGCGCTCCCCCACTAGCGACAAGCGACACAATTCGGATGCCCGGCTGGGCGCCGACCAGTAAGGTGCCGCCATGAGTGAAAGCCCCCAGACGGCGCCCGGCCACCCCGAGGCACCCACTGTCGACTCGATCGCCGATCAATACGTGGACGAGCTCATCCGGCTCGACCCCTACGAGGCCACGTTCGCCGGCGTGACCGGCCACGATGCCGAATCCACTGACTATTCACCGGACGGCTACGCCGAACGGCTCGCGCTCACCAAGCGCACCTTGACCGCATTGGACCACGCCGTGGCGCGAGACGAACGCGAACGCGTGGCCGGAGAGGCGCTCCGGGAGCGCCTGGAGATGACGATCGCCACTGAGGAACTCGGGCTCGATCGCTCTCTACGCAACATCGCCAGTCCGGTGCATTCGGTCCGCGAGGTTTTCGACCTGATGGCCACCGAGACCGACGAACACTGGGCGGCACTCACCTCCCGGCTGCGCGACGTACCCGCGTCCCTGGACAAATACCGGCACACTCTCGAGGCCGATATCGCCGCCGGTTTGCTCCCTGCTCGCCGCCAGGTCGAGGCGGTCATCACGCAGCTCAACCGGGTGGCGGCGGAAGGATTCTTTACCGATCTGGTGCGTCCAGCTCCAGCGGCTGGGCGGGCTGAGCTCGAAAAGCTGGCTGCCGCCGCCGCTGAAGCCTATGCCCGCTTCGCGAGCTACCTGGGTTCAGACATCCACGGCCGCGCCCGCGTCGACGACCACGTCGGACGTGATGCGTACCAGGTGGCCAGCCGGTACTTTCTCGGCGCGAGCATCGATCTCGACGAGACCTACGAATGGGGCCTCGCCGAGCTCAACCGCATCGAGGGCGAGATGGCCGAGGTGTCGCGTCAGATCGTCCCGGGCGGCTCGGTCGACGATGCCGTGGCCGCGCTCGACGCCGACCCGGACCGCACCATCCAGGGCGCGGAGGCGTTCCGGCGGTGGATGCAGGAGCTGTCCGACCGCACCGTCGCCGAGCTGAACGGTACCCACTTCGACATCCCGGAGCCGATCCGCACGCTGGAATGCATGATCGCGCCCACCCAGGACGGCGTCATGTACTACACCGGCCCGAGCGAGGACTTCTCCCGGCCGGGCCGCATGTGGTGGTCCGTGCCGGAAGGCATGGACACGTTCTCCACGTGGAAGGAGAAGACCACGGTCTTCCACGAAGGAGTGCCCGGCCATCATCTTCAGATCGCCCAGGTCGCGTACCGGCGTGAGGTGCTGAACCGGTGGCAGCGACTGTTCTGCTGGATCTCCGGCCACGGCGAGGGCTGGGCACTTTATGCCGAGCATTTGATGGGCGAACTCGGGTACCTCGACGACCCCGCTGACCGGCTCGGCATGCTTGACGCGCAGGCGTTGCGCGCGGCCAGGGTCGTCATCGACATCGGAGTCCACCTCCAGCTCGACATTCCCGACGAGATCGTGCGCCGGGACGGGCTCCCGGCGGGGCCGTGGAATGCCGATGCCGCCTACGAGTTCCTCACCCGGCATACCCGGGAGTCGCCCGAGGTCGCTCGGTTCGAGATCATCCGGTATCTCGGATGGCCGGGCCAGGCACCGTCGTACAAGGTGGGGGAACGCATCTGGATGGCCGCGCGCCAGGACGCGCAGAAACGTCAGGGCGACGCCTTCGACCTGAAGGCGTTCCACCGGGCCGCGCTCGACCTCGGCACACTGGGTCTCGACCCGCTCCAGGACGCACTCGCCCGGCTCTGACCCGCCCCCATCCGGTGATCATGAGCAGAAATCCGCACCCCGCCCCCGTGATCATGAGCGGATTCCGGACGCTATAGCGACGTTATCGCGCTCACGATCACGGGGTTGGGGGCAGGAATCGGCTCATGATCACGGGGACAAAGTTCGCGAACCCGGACGCGGATGAGAACTATGTGGATCGTCCGACGCAACCGGGGCGAATAAAGGTGATCAACTTCGGTAGAGTGTGGGCGCGTGACGCGTTTGCTGCTCGCTTCGACTTCCCCGGCCCGGCTGGCCACCCTTCGCTCAGCCGGCATCGAGCCGGTGGTTCATCCACCAGGTGTCGACGAAGACGCCTTCCTCGCCGAGGCTCAGACCCGTTTCGGCCCTCTCACACCGGTCGACGTCGCCCTGACGCTTGCCCGGGCCAAGTCGGAGGCGGTAAGCGCCACCGCCTCCGGAGACATCCTGGTACTCGGCTGTGATTCCGTGCTCGAGTTCGACAAGCAACACTTCGGCAAGCCGGCCAGCCCGGACGAAGCAATCCAGCGATGGCAGCTGATGCGCAACAAGACCGGTGTCCTGCACACCGGTCATTGGCTGGTCGACGTCCGCCCCACCGTGGCCGGCGGCACCGGTGGCGCCATCGGCTCGAGTGCTTCGACTCGAGTGCATTTCGCGGATCTCAGCGACGCCGAGATCCGCGCGTATGTCGCCACCGGTGAGCCGCTGCGAGTAGCCGGCGCGTTCACCATCGACGGTCTCGGCGGACCGTTCGTGTCCAGCTTGGAGGGCGACCACCACAACGTGATCGGCCTGTCCCTCCCCCTGCTACGCAACCTGCTGGCCGACCTCGGCGTCGCCATCACCGACCTCTGGCGCTGATGCGCCCAAACGCGCCGCTCTCCCGCGTCAGGTGGCCGGCAGGCCGCCGCGCGCGATCACGTCGCGGTACCAGTAGGCGGAGTCCTTCCAGGTGCGCTGCCCGGTGTCGTAGTCGACCCGGATGATTCCGAATCGCCGGTCATAACCGTACGACCACTCGAAGTTGTCCATGAGCGACCACGCGAAGTACCCACGCACGTCGGCGCCATCGTCCATCGCCGCACCCACGGCGTCGATGTGGTCATGCAGGTAGCTGATCCGCTTCGGGTCGTGAATCGAACCGTCGTCGGCTACAACATCCTCAAACGCAGCACCGTTCTCGGTCACCATCTGCGGCAGGTCGGGGTACTCCCGGTGGATACGCACCAGCAGCTCGGTCATTCCTGAGGCGTCGATATTCCAGCCCATCGCGGTATAAGGCCCAGGCGGACGGACGAACTCCACGTCGGAGGCGCCCACCCACGGAGATCCCGCGGCGTTGCCGTGGCCGTCGGCGGCGCCTGGATCCCCGGTGCCGTCCCAGCGGCGGACCAGGTTGGTCGAGTAATAGTTCACGCCGAGCACGTCGAGCGGAATCTGGATCGTGGCGGTGTCACCGTCTCGCACGAACGACCAATCGGTGACGTGCGCGGTGTCTTCCCACAGGTCGGCCGGGTAACGGCCATCGAGCAGCGGACCGAGGAAGGCCCGGTTGGCCAGGGCGTCGATCTTTCGCACCGCATCCACATCGGCCACGCTGGAGGGATCCACCGGACGGGCGACGTGCAGGTTCAAGGTGATGGATACCTGCGCCCCCGGCAAGACCGACCGAATCGCCCGCCCAGCCAGGCCGTGCCCGAGATTGAGGTGGTGGACAGCCGCCAACGCCGCGGCAGGCTCGGTCCGGCCCGGAGCGTGCACACCTGAGGCATAGCCGAGATAAGCCGAACACCACGGCTCGTTGAGAGTCGTCCACAGGTGGATCCGGTCTCCCAGCTGACGGGCCATCTGTTCGGCGTACTCCTCGAACCGGTAGGCGGTGTCCCGGCTCGGCCACCCGCCCGCGTCTTCCAGCTCCTGGGGAAGATCCCAGTGGTACAGCGTGGCGACCGGCTTGATGCCGCGTTCCAGCAGCCCGTCGACAAGTCGCGAGTAGAAGTCGATGCCCTTCTGGTTGAAGGAACCGCTCCCACCCGGCTGCACCCGCGGCCAGGCGATCGAGAACCGGTAGGCATCCAGACCGAGCGCCGCGATGTGCTCGAGGTCCTCCGGAAGCCGGTGGTAATGGTCGCAGGCGACATCGCCGGTGTCTCCGTTGAGCGTCTTACCCGGCGTGTGAGAGAAGGTGTCCCAGATCGACGGACCCCGCCCGTCCTCCGCGGCAGCACCCTCGATCTGGTACGACGCGGTGGCCGAGCCCCAGACGAAGTCCTCAGGAAACCGGCGCGGGTTCTTGGCGTTCATATACGAATGTGCTCCTTCGGCGTATTGATGATCACAGGGTCAGAGTCAGCTCGTCCGTGCCCACGGGAGCCTCGGCAACGCTGTCGTGCCCCACAAGCACAGCATTCCATCGTGTGGGAGCGTTCCCGAACTCGGCCCGGATGGTCACCGCGCGCCCGGACCGGCTGACGTGGAATCGTGCCCGCTCGCCACCATCGGCGCCCGGCAGCATCACAACAGAATCGTGTCCGTCGGCGATCTCATAGAGATGCAATGTCACACCGTCGGCGTAATCGTAGTCGGGGTGGTCGTCGACAGCGCCGAGCGGGAGCACGCTGTCCGGACGGACAAGAAGCGGCACACTCTCGAAGCCGTGTGCCTCCCGCACCCATCGCGGGCCCGTCACCTTGCTGCCGTCCAGCAACGACGTCCAGGTGCCCTCCGGCACGTAGTACGAGACCTCGCCGGACTGCGACATGACCGGCGCCACCAGCAACCGGTCGCCGAACATGTACTGCAGCTCCAGGTGGCTGGTGGCAGGGTCGCCGGGGAACTCCAGCGCCATCGGCCGCATCATCGGGGTGCCGTGTTCCTGGACCTCCCGCATCGCCGAGGCCAGGTAGGGCATCAGACGCATCTTCAGCTTCGTGAACGCCCGCAGCACATCCACGGCTTCGTCGTCGAACGCCCACGGCACCCGGTACGAACTGGAGCCGTGCAGCCGGCTGTGGGACGAGAGCATGCCGAAAGCACACCACCGCTTGAAGACGGCCGGATCCGGGGTGTTCTCGAAGCCACCGATGTCGTGGCTCCAGTAACCGAAGCCGGACATCGCCAGGGACAGCCCGCCACGTAGGTTCTCGGCCATCGCGGCGAAGGTCGAGTCGCAGTCTCCGCCCCAATGGACGGGGAACTGTTGCCCGCCGACGGTGGCTGACCGGGCGAAGACCACCGCTTCTCCGTCGCCATTGCGCTCCCGTAGCACGTCGAAGACGGTCTGGTTGTACATCTGCGTGTAGTAGTTGTGCATCCGGGTCGGATCCGAGCCGTCATCCCACACGACGTCTGTCGGCACCCGCTCACCGAAGTCGGTTTTGAAGGAGTCGACCCCCATGTCCATCAGGCGGCGCAGGTGGGCGGCGTACCAATCCCGCGCGTCCGGATTGGTGAAGTCTACGAGCGCCATGCCGGCCTGCCACATGTCCCACTGCCACACCGAGCCGTCCGGGCGCCGTACCAAGTAACCCTTGGCCTTACCCTCCTCGAAAAGGCGGGAACGCTGGGCGATGTAGGGGTTGATCCAGAGACATATCTTCAGCCCGCGTGCCTTGAGCCGCTCCAGCATGCCCTCGGGGTCAGGGAAGGTACGGGGATGCCACTCGAAGTCGGACCAGTGAAACTCCCGCATCCAGAAACAATCGAAGTGAAAGACACTCAGCGGGATGTCCCGCTCGGCCATACCGTCGATGAACGACGACACCGTGGCCTCGTCGTACTCGGTCGTGAACGACGTCGACAGCCACAGTCCGTAGGACCACGCCGGAACTCGAGGGGGGCGGCCGGTCAGCTCGGTGTACCGGCGCAGAATCTCCTTGGGCGTCGGCCCGTAGATGACGAAGTACTCCAGCTCGTGACCCTCGACGCTGAACTGCGTCCGGGACACGATCTCCGAGGCGATCTCGTAAGACACCAGGCCGGGATGGTTGACGAACACCCCGTATCCGGCGTTTGTCAGGTGAAAGGGCACGTTCTTGTATGCCTGCTCGCTGGCCGTGCCGCCGTCGTTGTTCCAGATGTCGACCGACTGCCCGTTCTTCACAAACGGACCGAACCGCTCGCCGAGCCCGTACACGGTGTCGCCCGGGCTCAGGTCGAGCCGCTCGACGACGTGGTGGCGGCCGTCGCCGGTGGTCATGAACCCCATACCGTCCGGGCCTGACGACGTCAGCAGCCGGTCACCCGCGGCGAACTCGACCCGCCACCGCTCGCCTCGACGCACCCGCGCGGTGAGCCCGCCGGTGGTGAGCTCCGCGACGTCGTCGTCGATGTGTACCGACACATCCGGATCACCCGCACCCGGAAGCTCAAAATGCGGCCCCCGGTCAACGCCTCCGGCGTGGTGGGTCAGGCGGACCGAGACCACTCCTGCCATCGGAGAGGAGAAGCGCACTGTGGCCAGTGGACGATTCAGCGTGTCACCGCGGTGCCGGATGTGCCGCGTCGGAGCGTACGCGGTGAATCCGGCGTCACTGGGTTCCACGTCGTACGCCTCGGCCGGGTGCAACGCCTGGACACCGGGGCGCAGGCCCCAGTAGCCATCAGTGAACTTCAACGTGCTTGTCCTTTCGAAGAGCGTGCTTACTTGACGGCACCAGCGGTGATGCCGCGCGCTAGGGTGCGCTGGAAGATGAGGAAGAAGATCACCGCCGGGATCACGCCGAGCAGCGCCGCCGCGCTGGTGGTGGTCGCGTCCATGAGCCGCTCCCCCTGCAGTACGCCGAGGGCGACGGGGACGGTCTGGCGATCGTTGGAGATTAGGAAGATCAGTGGGATGAAGAACTCATTCCACGTCCAGATGAAGAAGAAGACGAACAGCACCGACAGGGTTGGCCGGCTGATCGGGAACACGACCCGCCAGAGCACCTGCCATTTCGACGCGCCGTCGAGTGCGGCCGCCTCCAGCAGTTCTTTGGGGAACGTGCCGAACACCGAGGCGAGCAGGTAGGTGCCGAAGGCACTCTGAATCACCGTGAAGATCAAGATCACGGCCAGCTGGGTGTTGTAGAGGCCCACCTGGTTCGACATGTAGTACAGCGGGTAGATCAAGGCCTCGTGCGGGAGCATGTTCGCGATGAGGAAGAGCACGATGATGCTCAGCCGGCCTTTGACCCGGCCGATGCCCAGCGCGTAGGCGTTGAACAGCGACACCACCACGGCCAGGACCGCCACCGAACCGGCGATCATGAACGAGTTCCACAGCTTCTGGCCGAAGTTGACCTGCTTCCAGAAGTTGATCATGCCGTCGAGATACAGCTCCGTGGGCAGTGCCAACGGACCAGCGGTGGAATACTCGGCCGGCGATTTGAAGGCGTTGAGCAGGATGATCGCGAACGGGAACAGCACCACCGCGGCACCGGCGATCAACAACGCGAGGACCAGCCAGCGCGTCGCCCCGCGATGATGCCGGTCCGCCCGTTTCGGCAAACTCTCGACCGGCGCGGCGGCCCGTGGCTCGGCCTGTGTCGGGGTCATCAGCCGCGCTCCTTCCGCTCGCTGCGTGCCTGGAATCGGATGAAGACGATGCTCAGCACGATGATGATCAGGGTGAGGACGGTGGAGATCGCCGCGCCGTACCCGACGTTCGCCCGCTCGAAGAAGTTCTGATAAGCGAAGTACGACGGCACGTTGGTGGCATCGCCCGGCCCACCCCGGGTCAGCACGAACACCGGGCCGAACACCTTCATAGCGGCGATGGTGCACGTCAGCGCGACCACGAACGTCTCGGGCTTGATCTGCGGGATGGTGATCGCCCGGAACCTGCGGAACCACCCGGCACCGTCGATCTCCGCGGCTTCGTACAGCTCGGGGTCGACCCGCTGCAGCGCAGCCATGAAGATCACCACCGGGTAGCCGATCTGAACCCACACCATGATCGCCATCACGCTCGGCAAGGCCGTGCTCGGATCACCCAGCCAGTTCTGAGCCAGGTCACCGAGCCCGACAGCCTCGAGGATGTTGTTCAGAGCACCGTTCTGCGGGCGCAGGATCCAGCCCATGACGATTCCCGCGATGGCTACCGGCAAAATCTGCGGCAGGTAATAGAGCGCGCGCAGGGTGCTGGCTGCCCGCCCGCCGAAACGTTTGCCGATCACATCGAAGAGCACGGAGGCCAGCAGGAGACCGACACTGGTGGGGATGATCACCATCGCGATGATCATGGCGATGGAGTTCCGGAACGACGCCCAGAAGGTGTCGTCGGCGAACAGGCGGGTGTAGTTGTCGAACCCGATCCAGGCGATGTCACCGACGCCCGGCCAGCTCGCGAAGCTCAGTCCCACGTTCATCACGAACGGGACCACGATGATCACGGAGAACAGCAAGCCGCCCGGAAGAAGGTAAAGCCAGTACACCGGGCTCTTGCCCGTGACCCGGCCGCCTTGTGGCGGCCGGGTTCGTTGCTGCGTGGGTGTAGACATCAGCGACAGAACGGCTACTAGTTAGGAACGTTGTCGAGGCCAGATTCGTAGGCAAGCTGCAGTTGTTCCAGCACCTCCGCCGGCGTCGCGTTCTGGTTGATCAACTGCTGGAGCGCACCCACGAGGTCGTCGTAGAAGCCCGGCACCGGCCAGTCCGGGTAGAAGGCCAGTCCGTCGGCGTCGCTGATCTCGTTGAACACCGTGATCAGCTCTTCGCTCTTCTCGTCGGTGATGTCATCAGGGTCCGCGTCGACCGGCACTCCGCCATTGTTGCCGAGCAGCGCCTGGATCTCCGGCCGCATCGTGATCTCGATGAACTGGTAGGCGAGGTCCTTGTTCTCCGAGGCCGTGGGGACAACCCAGAGGTTCCCGCTCGAGCCGGGGTGCAGATCCGAGCCTGGGAAGGTGTCGATGCTCCAGTCGAAGCCGTCGATCTCGTCGACGAACCGGCCGTACCACCACGAGCCCGAGTACAGCATCGGGTAGTCGCCGGCGATGAAGGCGGTGCCCATGTCTTCGGCGGACAGACCGGCGGAGTAATCACCGATGTAACCTGCCTGGACCCACTCACTGAACGTCTCGGCGCCGTAGCTCAGCGCCGCGCCGGAGAAGTCCACCGGGTTCTCGTACAGCTGGTAGTCGTTCACGAACTGCCGGTCGGCCTGGCTGAGCGCGAGTTCGTAGAACAACTGACCGGCTGGGTACTCCGCGCCGGACATCGCCAGGGGCGTCACGTCGTTGGCGACGAACTCGTCCATCGCGGCCACGAGGTCATCGTAGGTCTCCGGGATGGCGACGCCGTGCTCCGCGAAGAGGTCCTCGTTGAAATAGAGCATGACGAACTCGCCGTAGTTCGGAATGCCGTACCAGGCACCGTCGCCCATCACGCCGTTCTCGTCGTACCGGGCGGTGGTCTGCACGCTGGGCGCGAGTTGCTCGTCCCAGCCGTACTCCGCCACGGCGTCGGAGATGTCGGTCAGCAGCCCCTGGGAGGCGAGCAGGCCGGCACTCGCGTTGCCCTTGTTGTATTCGAGGATGTCCGGCGCCTCGGAGGTGTTGAGAACCATGTTGGCGGTCTGCCGGATCTGCTCGAAGGACTTCTCCTCGAACTCGACCGTCGCACCAGTCTCTTCCTCGAAGATGCGCATGGCCTCGTCCCAGGCGATGCCCATAGCGCTGTTCTCACCCTCGTAGTGCCACAGGCTCAATGTGCCGCCAGAAGTGGCCTGGCCGCCGTCGTCGCCGGTGGCCTGGCCGCCGTTGTCGTCGCCACCGCACGCGGCAAGAACCAGCGCACTCGCGGCCACAAGGCCGGCAGCCTGCAAGGATCGGGTTGTTCGCATGGTGTCGTCACTCCCTGATTCGTTATGACGGGTTGGCTGTTCTTGGTCTTCGGTACGGCGCTCGGTCCGGGGGCACGCCGGTAGTGGCCTGCAGGTCGAGCCTGCAGGGGACGAGCTCGTGCAAGATCGCGCGGTCGCCGCTCTCGATCCGATCGATCAGCGATGTCACCCCGAGCCGCCCCAGTTCGGGACCGGGCGCGGACATCGTCGTCAACCGGGGATGGCTCAACGCCCCCACTCGGGGCGAGGACACGATCGACAAGACCGAGATGTCGTCCGGGATCCGCCGGCCGCTTTCCAGTAGTTCGGCGACAGCACCCAATGTCGCCGAGTCGTTCATCGTCACCAGCGCGGTGATCTCCGGGTTGGTGTCGAACAGCTCGTTCACCGCGGCCCGCCCGGCATCCGCGGAGTCGTCACAGTGGTAGATGACCGTGCCCAGACCATGCTCGGCCATGTACCGGCTGAACGCTTCCCCGACCCGGACAGTCGGCCCGTACCCGGCGTCATGGCTGGTCTTGGAATGGCTGAGCAGCGCGATGTGCCGGTGCCCGAGCCCGACGATGTGCTCAAGAGCGTCGCGGACCGTGGCCTCGAAGTCGATGTCCGCGTAATCGAGTGCCTCGGAGTCAGCCGTGCGCCCGATCAGCGTGAACGGCGTACGGCTCTCCCGGAGCAGGCCTACCCGGGGGTCGTCCAGGCGGACCTCCATGACCAGCACGCCATCGGCCAGGTGCTGGTGGATGAGCGCGCGGGTCTCCCCGACCTCGTCGTCGCCGATAGGCCACAACACCAGGTGGTATCCACGCTCCCGGGCGGTCTCGGCCGCAGCCGTGACGAACTCGAGCGCCGTGCCGGACAGCCCGCGTTCGATGGACGGGAAGAGCATCGCGATGATGCGCGTCCGGCGGCTGGCCAGACTCCGCGCGATCGCATTCGGCTGGTAGCCGAGCTCGTCCATGGCGACCTGGACCCGCGCCCGCGTCTTCTCGGAGACCGGCCGCGCACCGGTCAGCGCGTAAGACACCGTGCTGACAGAGACACCGGCGAGCTTCGCTACGTCATGCATCGTGGCCATCCGGTCCCCCTCCCAGTACGAGCCTTCAGGTCAATTCGAAGCGCTTAGTCGAAACGATTAGTCGAAGCGCTTCGAGTGGACACTATGTTTCGCCCATGTGCCGCCTCGCGTCAAGTGCGGCCGAAGTTACGAATTGGTCTCAGGGTTGAAATCGGCGGTTGCGCGGCCCTGCCGCGCAACCACGCACCTCATCGGTGATCGTCAGTGCCTTGTGGTCGCTGCTAGGTGATCAACAGGGCGTTGTGGTGGTGCTTTGGGGACCACAACGTACTGTCGATCACCGATGAGGGGCTTGCCGCGGCTCAGACTGGCGGGACGCCGTGGCGGCGGTCGGAGAAGCTCCGGTCCTTGTGCGCCGCCGCCGCCAGCCGGGCAACGAGTTCGTCGCGCAGCCGATCCGGCTCGATGATGGCATCGATGACGAGATCCGACGCCAGCCGCAGAATGTCGATGTCGGCCTCGTATTCGAGGCGAAGCCCTTCGACGTAGGCCGCCCGTTCGGCTTCGTCTTCAATGGCGGCGATCTTGTTGAAGTAGACCGCGTTGATCGCCGCTTCCGGGCCCATCACCGCGATCTTGGCCGTGGGCAACGCCAAGCAGGCATCCGGGCCGAACCCCGGCCCGCACATCGCGTACAGCCCAGCCCCATACGCCTTGCGCACGATCACCGAGACCGTCGGCACCGTCGCCTCAGACACAGCGGTGATCATCTTGGCACCGTGCCGGATGATGCCCTGTCGCTCCACGGCGGACCCGATCATGAATCCGGGCACGTCAGCCAGGTAAATCAACGGGATATTGAAGGCATCGCACAGCAAGATGAATCGAGCGGCCTTGTCCGCGGAATCGACGAACAGAACCCCGCCCTTGACCGCCGGCTGGTTGGCGACGACGCCGACGACCTGCCCCTCCAGAAGACCGAATCCGGTCACGAGCTCGCTCGCGAACAACGGCTTAAGCTCGAAGAAGGAATCCTGATCCAGGATCGAGGCGATCACCTCGTGGATGTCATAGCCGATCGCGTCGTCTGCCGGGACGAGATCGGCGGTGAAATCCCGGGCCGGCGCTCCGGAGGCATAGGACGGCGGGTGGCTGCGCCACGAGGACGGGAGGTACGAGAAGAACACCTTCGCCTGTTCGATGGCGTCGGGGTCGTCCACAGCGAGGTTGTCGCCGCAGCCAGACACGGTGGCGTGCATCCGCGCGCCACCCATCTCCTCCAGGGTGACGCGCTCGCCGACGACCATCTCGGCCATCCGCGGCGACCCGAGATACATCGAGGCGTTGCCCTCGACCATGATGACGACGTCACAGAACGACGGGATGTACGCGCCGCCGGCCGCGCTGGGGCCGAACAAGCAACAGATCTGCGGAACTTTCCCGGACAGCGCGACCTGGTTGTGGAAGATCCGGCCGGCCCCGCGGCGCCCTGGGAACAGCTGTACCTGATCAGTGATCCGGGCTCCTGCGGAGTCGATGAACCAGAACACTGGTAGCTCGTCCCGCAGGGCCAGTTCGGTGACCCGGACGATCTTCTCCACCGTGCGCGCGCCCCAGGAGCCGGCCTTCACCGTGGGGTCGTTGGCGACGACGAGCGCCGGGCGCCCCTCGACAAGCCCTCGCCCAGTCACCACGCCGTCGGCAGGAAGCCCATTGGCCTGTGCATTGGCTAGTTGACCATCTTCAACGAACGTGCCCTCGTCGAAGAGCAACGCCAGGCGGTCTCGCACATAGAGCTTTCCCTGGGACGCCAGCTTGGCGGCGGCCGCTTCCGTTGGCTTCAGGGTCGCCTCGTGGGCCGCCGCGACATCGGCGGCGTGGTCCTCGGCCACGGTCAGCTGCCTCCTCTACTCGACCGGCAGGCCCATGCCCCGGGCAATGAGCAGCCGCTGGATCTCGCTGGTTCCCTCACCGATCTCCAGAATCTTCGCGTCACGGTAGAAACGAGCGACCGGGTACTCCTCCATAAAACCGTATCCACCATGCACTTGGGTGGCGATGCGAGTGGCGGTGACCGCGGACTCGGTGGAGTACAGCTTCGCGACGGCTGCGGCCTGCTTCACCGCCGCGCGGGGCGCGCCGTTGTCACGCAACGCCGCCGCCTTGTAGGTGAGCAACTGTGCCGCCTCGGCCATGACCTGCAGATCCGCGATCTGGAACGCCACCGCCTGCTTGCTGCCGATGGGCACCCCGAATGCGGTTCTCTCGTTCGCGTAGGGCACTGAGGCATCGACCATCGCCCGGATGCACCCGACAGCGAGCGCGGCGATGGCGATCCGGCCGTCGTCGAGCGTGGCCAGGAACTGGCCGAACCCCTCGCCTCGGGTGCCGAGCAAGTGGTCCGCAGGCACGCGAGCACCGCTGAACGTCAACGGATGTGTGTCGGATGCGTGCCAGCCGAGCTTGTCGTAAGCCGGTTCAACCGTGAAGCCCGGTGTCCCCGAGGGAACGATGATCGCTGATATCTCCGGGTGCCCAGACGCGGTCTGCCCGGTCCGGGCGGTGACCGTCACACACGAAGTGATCTCCGTGCCGGAGTTGGTGATGAACTGCTTGGCGCCATCGATGACCCATTCGTCGCCGTCCAAGACGGCTTTGGTCGACGTCGCGCCGGCGTCCGAGCCCGAACCGGGCTCCGTCAGCCCGAATCCGGCTAGCGCACGGCCGGCTACGAGGTCAGGGAGCCAGTATTGCTTCTGCTCGGCCGTCCCGTACGCGAGGATCGGTGTGATGCCCAGCCCGACAGCGGCCTCGAGGGTGATTCCCAAGGACTGATCTACCCGCCCGATCTCTTCGATGGCCACACACAGGCTGGTGAGATCACCTCCGGCACCGCCGTACTCCTCCGGCGCGGTCAGGCCGAACAGCCCGAGTTGACCCATGGCGCGCACCACGTCCACCGGGAAGTGATGTTCCCGGTCCCATTCTGCTGCGTACGGGCCGATCTCCGCCTCAGCGAAGTCCCGGACCACCGTGCGGAACGTCTGGTGCTCCGCGGAGAGCTCGAACGCCATTTGGCCTCACCTCGAATCCTTGACGTTTACGTTAACGTAAACTAGGACCGCACCGCCAGAGCTCCCGTCCATGTGACGAGTCTGACGACACGATGGAACGCGACCCAGGAGAGGAGCGACCGCCATGGGCGAGCGCACGTGGACCATCACTGAGCTCGCCGCCGAGTTCGGGGTCACTTCGCGGACCATCCGCTTCTACGAGGAGCAAGGGCTGCTGACCCCGACGCGCGAGGGCACCCGGCGAGTCTTCGACAACGGCGATCGGGTCCGGCTCGAGCTCGTGCTGCGTGGCAAGCGGCTCGGCTTCACCCTGGCGGAGATCAAGAAGATCGTCGGAATGTACGCCACCGGCGCCGGCGAGCGGGGCCAGCTCATCTATCTCCTCCAGCAGATCTCGCAACGCCGGGCCGAGCTGGAGGCCAGGCTCCAGGACATCTCGGCCATCCTGTCCGAGTTCGACGAGCTGGAGCGGCGCTGCCGAGCCGATCTCATGCGCCTTCAAGCGTCCGAGGTATGAGATGAGCCAAGAGCGCCGGTTGCGGTTCGATTGAGTCCCATGTTCATGGCCGTTTGTCGACACCGACAACGACACCAACTGACGGCGGCGGCTAGCCTGTAGCGCAGCCAGTGGAAGGAGATGTCGTGAAACGCAGCGTCACCAAAGTACTGATCGCCAACCGCGGCGAGATCGCCGTACGGGTGGTCCGGGCTTGCGCCGACGCAGGGATTCAAAGCGTCGCCGTCTACGCTGCCTCCGATCGCGACGCGCCCCACTCAAGGCTCGCCGACGAGGCCTACAGCCTCGATGGCGAAACGAGCACCGAGACCTACCTCGACATCCAGAAGATCGTGGACATCGCCGCCCGTTCAGGCGCGGACGCCGTCCACCCCGGATACGGCTTCCTGGCCGAGAACGCCCAGTTCGCGCAGGCTGTTCTCGACGCGGGCCTGACCTGGATCGGGCCGCCTCCAGCGGCCATCAACGCCCTCGGCGACAAAGTCAGTGCCAGACACATCGCCCAGCGCGCCGGCGCTCCCCTCGTGGCCGGAACCCCCGATCCGGTGTCCGGTGCCGATGAAGTCGTCGCGTTCGCCCAAGAACACGGCCTGCCAGTGGCCATCAAAGCGGCGTTCGGCGGCGGAGGACGCGGGCTGAAGGTCGCCCGCACACTGGAGGAGATTCCCGACCTCTTCGATTCCGCCGTGCGCGAGGCGGTCGCATCGTTCGGCCGGGGTGAGTGCTTCGTCGAGCGCTACCTCGACCGCCCCCGTCACGTCGAGACCCAGTGCCTGGCCGACGAGCACGGCAACGTCGTGGTGATCTCGACGCGGGACTGTTCGCTGCAACGCCGGCACCAGAAACTGGTCGAGGAGGCCCCCGCGCCTTTTCTCAGCGACGCCCAGACCGCCGAGCTGTACCGGGCGTCCAAGGCGATCCTGCGAGAGGCCGGCTATGTGGGGGCGGGCACCTGCGAGTTCCTTGTCGGCGCCGACGGAACCATTTCGTTCCTCGAGGTCAACACCAGGCTGCAGGTCGAGCACCCGGTCAGCGAAGAGGTCACCGGCATCGACCTGGTACGGGAGATGTTCCGTATCGCCGAGGGAGCAGAGCTCGGGTACGACGACCCACCGGTGCGCGGGCACTCCATCGAATTTCGCATCAATGGGGAAGATCCCGGGCGCAACTTCCTGCCCACCCCTGGCCCTGTGACCACGTTCCAGCCTCCGTCCGGGCCCGGCGTGCGGCTGGACGCCGGTGTCGAGCAAGGCAGCGTGATCGGGCAGAACTTCGACTCGCTGCTGGCCAAGCTCATCGTCACCGGCACCGACCGCACACAGGCGATAGAGCGCGCCCGTCGAGCTCTCGCTGAGTTCCACGTAGAAGGGCTGGCGACAGCGATTCCCTTCCATCGCGCCGTGCTCGAGGACAACGCGTTCGCACCCGCCGCTCCGGACAAGCCGTTCCAGGTTCACACTCGGTGGATCGAGACCGAGTGGGAGAACACGGTCGAGCCGTATTCGGCCCCCGCGGCAAGTGCCGAGGAGACGCCGGAGCGGGAGCGCGTCACAGTGGAGGTCGGCGGCAAACGGCTGGAGGTCGTCCTGCCGGCGGGCCTCGGCGCGTCGGCGGCTGGAAACACCGCCGCCCGCAAGCCGCTGCGGCGGCAGTCCGGATCAGCAGGCTCGTCTGCCGCCAGCAGCGACACACTGGTCTCGCCGATGCAAGGCACCATCATCAAGGTGGTGGCCGAGGATGGACAGCAGGTCGCCGTGGGTGATGTCATCGTCGTACTCGAAGCGATGAAGATGGAACAACCGCTCACCGCCCACAAGGCCGGCCAGGTCACCGGCCTGACCGCCACCATCGGCGCTACCGTCGCCAACGGCACCGCCATCTGCACCATCACCGACCAGTGACGGACTCGAGCCGTCGGGCCGGGCATGCTCACCGGCGCACGAGACCAACGCGGAAGACTCCGCAGGTGCGTGACGTTGTGCCTCTCGGATGACCGCCGTCTTCGACAAGGAGTACTGATGCCCGCCCTGTCCGACCACGCCCGCTCGCTGTTCTCCCGGCCGATTCTCGGCTGGGCTACCGCGGTCCGCCCCGACGGGACGCCCCACAACTCCGTGGTCTGGCTGGATGTCGAGGACGACGACACCGTCGTGTTCAACACCGCGATCGATCGCGCCAAAGAGCGCTATCTCCGGGCGAATCCCAAGGTCTCGCTCAGCGTTTCTGATCCGGACCAGACCTTCAGCTGGGCAAGCGTCAGCGGCACCGCCACCTTCACCACTGAGGACGGTGACGAAGTGATCAACCGGTTGTCGCACAAGTACGACGGCAAAGACTTCCGCGAACTCAAGGAGGGCGAGCGACGCGTCACTGTGCGGGTGAAGGTGGAACACCTCGTCGAGCAGTCGGCTCCCTGACCCTCCGGTCTTCTCCTCCGGTCGCTTCGCGGCCTTACCTCCACGCGAACACCAGACAGCTCAGCTCATAGCCGAACGGTGCCAGCTACGGGCCATGGCGTGAACGGTGTGTGCGTCGGCCACGCCGTCTGCCGGCAGCCCGCTCGCGTGCTGGAACGCCGCGACGGCGCGCGTGGTAGAGGCGTTCGCCGTGCCGGTGGCCGCACCAGCGTCGAGCCGGCCGAGCGCGACCAGGATTCGCTGTACGGAACCCGGGTCGGCCTCGGGCGTGCGCCAGGCTCCTGGCAGGCGGATGGGCGGCAGGCAGACAATCGCGTTCGCAGCGGTGCGTATCGTGGCCGAGGCACGCCGAAACCAGTGTGTGGACGGCTGCCGCTCGGCCGGGACAACCGGGATGGCATGGGTGGTGGCCATGATGTCCTCCTCGTGGTTCTGCGGATACCGTCAATGCTGCTCGCTTCGCCCGCCGAATACGTCTGTCCGGCGGATGATCCTGCAGGTCAGTACCGTCTGGCCAGGGGATGACGCCGCAATGCCAGGCCTCGGCCGGGAGGCTGAGGCAACCCCGAATGCTGGTTCGGGGTCGTCCCTGAACACGTCGAGAGTCACCGGAGAGCGTTGCTCTACTCGCCCCTTCGAACACTGGGTGACGGGAGCGCCAACTGTTGGCGTTTCCGGCACACCGTCGAGGACGGATGGTGTGGCCCCCGTGCGTGCGACCTGGCGGCCTCCACGACCGTCGTGGAGCCTGGTGCCGGGCTCTTCAGACGTGAGCCCGAGTAGCTGGCTGTCGGGCGACAGTGTGATGTCGATCATCGGACGGACCAGACGTAGCACGCGATCATCAAGAAGTGGATGATGGAGGTATGTCGAACGCGTGGGACGAAGCAGGGCAGGCACTGCGGAATTCGCACCTCTACGTCCATCCCGACGCTGAGGCCGAACTCGACGCGGCGGGCCGCCCGTTCTCGGCTGCCGATCAAGACGAGGCCCGTTCGCTTCTCGACAACGCGGCTACACCTATTTGGGTAGCTGTGCTTCCCGTTGGTTCGGTCGATGCTGGAGCATCCGTCCGGGATCTGGCCAACCGCGTCGGCCAGCCAGGCACCTACATGGCCGTCTTGAGCGACGGTCGCGTGGATGCCCGCTCGACTGACCTCGACGGCGTCTCGGGCGCAGCCCAGGATGCTTCCCGAATCTCCGACGACATGCTGGGCCTCGTGGAGAACACGATCAACCGGGTCGAAGGACTTGCTGAAGGCGGGAACGGAACCGGCACGGGTGCGGGCGGACCCGGGACACGTGGCGGAGGTGGTTTCCTCCCGCTCGCGATCCTGGCGGCGGCCGGAGGTGGTGGCTTCCTGCTCTACCGGCGCAACAAGCGCAACCGGGAGCGGACTGAACTCGAGCAGGTTCGTGGCGCGCTCGACGAAGACATCACGATGTACGGCGAGCGGCTGTCCGAACTGGACCTGGATGTCCGTACCGACTCCGCCGTGCCGATCGAAGCCCGGCAAGAGTACGGGCGTGCGTTGGACCTCTACGAAAACGCGAAGATGTATGCCGACCGCGCGGAGAAGGCAGAGGATCTCAGAGGGGTCACCAACGCCCTGGAGGAGGGCCGCTGGCTGCTGGGATGCGTCCAAGCCCGAATCAACGGCGAGCCGCTCCCCGACCGTCGCGCACCATGCTTCTTCGACCCCGGTCACGGCCCGTCAGTCGAGGACGTCTCCTGGGCCCCGCCCGGAGGTGTCCCGCGCCCCGTGCCGGCATGCGCCAATGACGCGATCCGGATCAAACAGGGCTTCGACCCAGATGTGCGCCTGGTACATGTCGGAGACGGCGAACGCCGTCCCTACTGGGAAGCCGGTCCCGCGTACAGCGGCTGGGCAGCCGGATACTTCGGTGCCGTCTTACCAGCCATGATGGTCGGCACCATGCTCGGCACCACCATGGCCGCGCCGATGGCCTACGGCGCGGGTGGTGCCGGAGAAGGTGGTGGCGACTTCGGCGGCGGCTTCGACGACGGAGGCGGCGGCGACTTCGGCGGCGGCTTCGGAGACGGCGGTGGAGGCGACTTCGGCGGCGGCTTCGGAGACTTCGGCCTCTAATCGAACGGCTCTTGATCCGCGCGCCGGCACGCCACCGTAGCGTCTGAGGATGCGTGACTGGAGGCTGACCGTGTTCGCCGTCGTCATCAGCGTCGGTGCACTCTCCGGCTGCCAGACCGAAACCGAGAGGTGAACGCGTCCCGCGCACCTGCCGGACCAGCGCCGTGTCGTGTTGTGCAGCCCAGCAACCACGGCCACGCCGACACGATAGCGTCTGAGCATGCATAGTCGAGCTCCCGTCGTCCTTGTCGTCAGCATCGCCGCCGGCCTTCTCGCCGGTTGCTTCGGCGACGACTCGTCAACCGAGTCCGAGGGATTGCCGCAGCTCGAAGACGATCGAATCATCCGCGTACTCGGCAACGACACCGGCAGGTCCATGAGCGGGACCGAGCGCGCACCAGACACCAACTTGAACCGCCCCACCTACATCACACCGGGGCCGGACGGCACCCTGGTGGGCATGCAGAGTGATCCACCGGTCCCGTTCACGCTGGAACCCGACGGCACCGCTACCGCGCTGCAGAACGAGAACAACGACCTCGCTCTACACGGCCATCCGCTTGCTGCGGTGGTGCGTGACACTCACCTCTTTGTACTGACCAGCGCCGCAGACGGTGCTCGCTTCGCCACCGTCGACCTGCCCGACGGCACCGTCGAGGACGTCATCCTCCTGGACACCATGGAAATCGACTACACGCCAACCATGGAGCGCGCAACCCTGCTCGACCTCCCGGACGGTCTGTACCTGCAGTGGCATGAGCACTGGTGGAGGATGGACGAGAATGCGGACGGTCAGCCAGCGCTCGCGGACCCGATCCCAGCTCCGGTGCCAGACACCCTCGTCAGCGCCCGCACCACCGACGGTGTGCTCGCCCTGACCGAGACCGAACTCATCCAACTCGATGAATCACTCGGCGTGATCAATCGGCACCCCTGGCAGCTTCCCGACGGCCGCGACGGCGACGTGGTCACATCCATCGTCTCCGACGGCCACGGGGGTGCCTACGCCACTTCTATAGGACAGCAAGACTCACCACGCCAAGGCACTGGAGCGGTACTGCACATCACACCCGAGACGGTCACCGTACTCGCCTTCCGAGGCAGCCCGCCCGAGGACGGCGAGTACGGCTGCGACGACGCCGATGTGGCCGCACAAGACGCCATGCTCCTGGCACCGGCGTCGCTGGCCGTCTGGGAGGAGCGGCTCATGGTCGCCGATTACGGGTGCCACAGCATCCTCCAGCTGCCGCTGCCCACCGCCGATGACGATGGCTAATCGCGCCGGGACCGGCTGCAGCGCGCCGCGGGCCGTACTCAGACCCCGGCCGACTCCTGCTCCATGCGCTGGGCGTTGTTCCGGCATTCCTCGATCGCTTCGCTCAGTGGATCACCTAGAGCCCTCAGTACGTCGCCAGTGAGCCCTTCGAGCTCGGTCATCCACTCCTCCGCCGACTTACCCTCCCACGTCTCGTCCGTGGCCAGCTCCGCCACGGCGTCGATCGCCTCTCTGATCTCCCGAGCTGCGGTATATACCCCGCTCATGGACTCATTGCATTCCTGGACGAATGGAATCGCCATAGCGTGCTCCTACTCCGGCTCGTTGAATCGGTGGTCGTCAGGCGCAAACCGCATCGTCGCGTCCCTGAACCCGTCCGGCGCGTTGCCAGCCAGATCTGCAAGTGGCTCCGGAAGCTGGCTCCACCAATAGTCGAACGCGGCCTGCTCTTCGGCGTTGCGCGGGGAAATGACCCCGCTGTGAACGAAGGACGCATCTTCGGGCAGTGGGTAAGCACCGGAGTTCACAAAGCCCTGAGCCACGTGCGTGCGCATGTCGGCGATGTCGGCTCGCATGTGGTACTGGGTATCGCGGTCGACCTGAGCGGCCGCATCCGTTGGGAAGAGACTATCCATGGCCACGCCTCCAGCAAGCTCTGCCAGGGACCGGGCGAACTCGATCGGCTCCGATCCAAGCGGTATAGCACCTACGATCCCGCTGGTGATGTCGAAGTAGGTTCGCGCCTGCTCGTTGGCCGCGTCCTGCATTTCGGCCTCGCTGAACTCCTGGTTCGCGAAGACGATCGACACCATGCCGTTCAAGTAGCCGAACTGCGTCAGCATGTCTGACTCATCCGGGTGCTCGGACAAGATCTGCGCGGCACCCTGAAGCTGCCCCTGAATCGCGCCGCGGAACGCGCCTGCGGCCTGCGGGTCGGTCATGAAGACACTCATGTATCCGTTCATGATCGCCGTGTTGGTCTGCAGGACGTAAGCGCCGTCCTCGAAAAGCGTTGTGTGCACGTCGACATCGGGTTGCCCGGTGGATCGGGCCATGTCCGGGGCATATGCGGACGCCACGACCGACATCGCTTGTGCCAGCGACGGCGGCACGTCGGGGAGCTGTTCCCGGTCGTAGTCGCTACGCTCGCGCTGGCTGAGGTCATAACCAGCCTGGAAGATGTTCGCCGCGGCCTCAGCCGACAGTTCGCCATGGTCCTCGCCACGATCGAGCGCCGCTGCCTGGAGAACGCTGGCGGCCGGGCCGGAGTCGTCGTGATTCATCGGACCGGCGGTCTGCCAGTCGTAGTCGATCAGCGCCTGGGCGTTTTCCAAGCCGTTCTCACCGGTCAGCAGCAGCCGGCTGGCCTGGTCGTTCTCCCCTGTCCGGGACAGGATGGCTGACACCGGGTCGTATTCCCGCATCAAGCCGATGCCCTCGGAGGCATCCTCATGGTTGTTGGTGAGATAACTGATGTTGATGCCGAGCTCGGCCCACCACGCGTCGTCGCTCTGGACCCAACCGCCGGAGACATAGCCAGCACCGGTGGTCATCGGCTCGCTGTAGTGCGGGCGAGGAGGCTCGTTGCTGGCCCGCCATTCCAATGCGGCCTCGGCGGCGTCGGCCAGGAATTGCGAGCCGTATTCGTCGCCGGCCGGACCGTAGTTCATCATCAGGCCAGTAGACAAGGTGTTGTCCGGATCGAGCAGCGAAGCCATCGAGCTGTCGCTGAGATTGATCTCGCCTTCCTCGTGATATTTTGTAGCCGCCGCAACGCCGGTGGCGTACCAACCCAGGTACTCCTGGGCCTCCCCGGACAACGGCACCCCTTCGGCGATGAGCTGCTTGTTGAACGTGTCCAGGACGTCGGCTCCACCATGGGCGAAGAACGCCTCGAGGTACGCGGGATCGTCGGCGTGGGCTTCCATCGCCTCGGCAGCCTCGCGCTGGACTTGCGCGAGCCGTTCGGGGTCGTCAGTGTCGGCATGCTTGGCGAAGTTCCAGGCGTCCTTCCTGCCCTCTTCGGCCAGGATGGCGTCGTCGATATCCCATGGGACCGACCGCCAGTACGCCTGCTCATTTCCAGGGGTGGTGATCACGGGGTCGTACTTGTACGTTGCGGCGAGGTCGGCCCGATTGAGCATCGGCCCCCACTCGTCGTCCAGCCATTCGGCCAGCGACGTCAACGGCTTGCCGTCAAATGTGCCGCCCCAGCCGGAGATCCGGCTGGTGATGGTTGGCGTTTCGTCCCGCAATGCCTCGGCTGCATCCCTCAACGCGTTAGCCAGCCGCCGCAGACGGCCAGGGTCAACAAACACATACTCCGTCATCAATGCTCCCTTGCCGCCACGCTCGAAATCTTGGTCCAGAGTAAGCGCCGCGACTTCGGAGCGGTACTCGTCATCTAGTTTCCGGGGCGACCAGCTCTTCAGGGATCAGTTCCGCTGGCGCAGGCGGCGGGCGGCTTCGGCGATCGAGCCGGACAACGACGGGTAGACGGTGAAGGAACGGGCCAGCTGATCAACGGTCAGCGACGCCTCGACCGCCAGCGAGATCGGATGGATCAGCTCGCTGGCACGCGGCGCGACCACGACGCCTCCCACGACGATCCCCGTGCCCGGCCGGCAAAAAATCTTCACAAAGCCATCGGAGATGCCCTGCATCTTGGCCCGGGCGTTGGTGGCGAGCGGCAGTTTGACCGCTCGGGCATCGATCTCTCCGGAGTCGACAGCGGCCTGGCTCCAGCCGACGGTGGCGATCTCGGGATCGGTGAAGACGTTGGCCGCGACAGTCTTGAGGTCGAGCGGATGTACAGCGTCGCCCAGCGCGTGCCACATGGCAGTGCGGCCCTGCATGGCAGCCACCGAAGCCAGCATGAGGATCCCGGTGCAGTCACCGGCGGCGTAGACACCGCGGCCGGACGTCCGCGACACTCGATCGACACTGATGAAGCCGTGATCGTCGAGCTCGACGCCGCACTCCTCCAAACCGAGATCCTCGGTGTTGGGCACGGAGCCGACAGCCATGAGGCAGTGCGAGCCCTCGACGGTCCGCCCGTCGGACAACGTCACCACCACGCCCTCGCCGGAGCGCTGCACCGAGGCAGCCCGCGAGCGGGACAGTACGGTCAGCCCACGGCGAGCGAAGACGTCTTCCAGGACCCGCGCGGCGTCGGCGTCTTCTCCAGGCAGGACCCGGTCTCGGGAGGAAACGAGCACGACGTCGGACCCGAGCGCGTTGTAGGCGCTGGCGAACTCCGCTCCCGTGACACCGGACCCGACCACGATCAGCCGCTCCGGCAGTTCATCGAGGTCGTACACCTGCTCCCAGGTCAAGATCCGTTCGCCGTCCGGCTGTGCGTCTGGCAGGATGCGCGGCCGCGCCCCTGTGGCAAGCAGGGCGACGTCGGCGGTCAGCTCTTCGCTGCCGCCCTCGGCCAGGTCGACGACGACCCGGTCCCCCGGCGCCAGCCGACCGGTGCCGCGCACGATCCGGACACCCGCGCGTTCTACGCTGGCCGCGGTGTCCGAGGACTGAGCTTCAGCCAGCCGCCGGACCCGCGCGTTGACCCGCTTCAGGTCGACCCGGACTGCGTCGTCGCCCAGTGCGATACCCAGCTCGCTGGATTCGGCGGCATCGGAGGCGACTTCAGCGGTGGCGATCAGCGTCTTGCTGGGCACGCAGTCGGTCAGCACAGTCGAGCCGCCGATCCCGTCCCGGTCGACGAGCGTCACATCCGCGCCGAGCTGGGCCGCCACCAACGCAGCCTCGTATCCGCCAGGGCCGCCACCGAGAATCGCCACACGTGTCACAACCGCCATTCTCGCGTATCCGTGATACGAGCCGCACTGCGGTTGTCCGCAGGCCCACATGGCACGCTGGATACACGCTGGAAGGCGCTTACCCTCACGGTTCGGCGTGTACCCGCCGTGCCATGCACCCGCATGCGGGCGAGGCCGCGACGGAAGCCGGCACCACATGCTCGACCCCAAAGCCGTCGAAGCAGCGGTGCGATGAGGCGTTGGTGATTGCTGGCTGGGTTCGGACGGGCATCGGCGAGCGAGGCACGAGCGAGTCCGCGGGCGGAGCCAGCAATCACCAACGCCTCATCGCACCGCTCCTACATGACGGCACCCAACTGCCACGGCGCGAACTCTTCGTCGCCGAAGCCGAGCACCTCGCTGGCCGTCTGCTCGCCCGACGCCGTGGCCAGGATGCGTTCGAAGATCTGCCGGCCCATCTGCTCGACGGTGAGTTCACCGTCGGCGATGACACCGCAGTTGATGTCCATGTCTTCCGACATGCGCCGGTACATCTCCGAGTTGGTGGCCAGCTTCAAGCTCGGGACCGGTTTGCAGCCGTAGACCGAGCCGCGCCCGGTGGTGAAGCAGACGACGTTGGCCCCGCCGGCGACCATCCCGGTGACCGACACGGGATCGTAGCCGGGGGTGTCCATGAACACGAGACCTTTGGCGGTCACCGGCTCGGCGAACAGGCGCACGTCGCGCAATGGCGTTGAACCGGCCTTGGCCACGGCGCCGAGCGACTTCTCGAGGATGGTGCTGATGCCGCCTTCCTTGTTTCCCGGCGACGGGTTGTTGTCCAGGCTGCCGCCGTGTTTCGCGGTGTATTCGCGCCACCACGCGATCCGGTCCAGGAGCCGGGCCGCGACGTCGTCGTCGACCGCACGCTGCGCGAGCAGGTGCTCGGCGCCGTAGATCTCGGGAGTCTCGCCGAGAACGGCGGTGCCGCCCTGGGCGACGAGTAGGTCGGCGGCGACGCCCAGCGCCGGATTGGCGGTGATGCCGGAGTGTCCGTCCGAGCCGCCGCATTCGAGTCCGAGAATCAGCTTGGAGGCCGGCACCGGCTCTCGTTCGATATCCATCATGGCCAGCAGCGACTCAACGCCTTCCACGCCCGCTCGCACCGCGGCCGCGGTCCCGCCGGCGTCTTGGATCGTCATGCTCCTGATCGGCGTCGTCGTCGGCAACTCGAGCTCGGCGATCTGATTGACCTCGCAGCCGAGCCCCACCACCACCAGGCCCCCGAAGTTCGGGTGTTTCGCATACCCGGACAAGGTGCGTTTGAGGAGTTCGAGCCCGGCGCCGTCGGAAGCCAGCCCGCACCCGGTCTGGTGGGTGATGGCGACGACGCCGTCCACACTCGGGTGCGCAGCCAGCATCCCGGACATCCGGACCCGCTCGGCGACGAGTTTGGCCACTGTGGCCGAGCAGTTCACCGAGGTGATGATCCCGACGTAGTTGCGGGTGGCCACTCGGCCGTCGGCGCGCACGATGCCCTGGAAAGTCTCAGGCTGCACCGGCTCCGGCGCGGGGACCGTGCCCGTCGTCACCGCCGAGTTTTCGGTGTCAGCGAAACCCACGTTGTGCACGTGGACGTGCTCTCCCGCCTGGATGGCCCGGGTGGCGTAACCGATTACCTGACCGTATTTGTGGATCGGGGCGCCGTCTGCGATAGGCACAGCGGCGATCTTGTGCCCGGGCGGGACTGCCTCGCGGGTGACGACGGGGCCGCCGCCAGAGTCTGGGACGGGCACCGCCACGCCCGGCCCCAAGCCGTCGAGTGTCACCACGACAGAGTCGTCAGGGCGTAGGCGAAGCAAACGGGGACCAGCGGGCATCCAGGCACTCCTCTCGAGAAACCGGTTCCCCACGCAGCCTACAGCACCCCATTCGCTGGCCGCAGGACGTAGCCCAGTGTCCTGCCCACCGAGGCCCCAGGCGCACGCTCCGCAGGACGCAAGCCAACGTCCTGCAGGTCGGGGTCCGCTGCGCACGCGGTAGCGTCATCCCCGTGCCTGAGAACACATCGCCCCACGAACTCGCCCGCGCAGCCGCTCACCAGCTGGCGACGGTGACCGGCATCGACAATCACCACGTTGCGCTCGTCCTCGGTTCAGGCTGGGGCGGAGCAGCCGACCTGATCGGCGAAACCGTCGCCGAGATACCCGCCACCGAGCTTCCGGGATTCACCCCGCCGGCTGTCGAGGGACACATCGGCACTATCCGATCCATTCGCATCTCCGGCGCGGAGCCCGCCGCGCCGGACGCCGCGAAGTACGCGCTCGTACTAGGTGCCCGAACGCACCTTTACGAGGGACATGGGGTGCGCGCCGTCGTACACGGCATCCGCACCGCGGCGGCCGCCGGGGTGTCGACGCTGGTCCTCACCAACGGCTGCGGCGGGTTGCGTCCGGAATGGGCTCCGGGAACTCCGGTCTTGATCAGCGATCACATCAACCTCACGGCTACGTCGCCGCTCGAGGGCGCCACCTTCGTCGACCTGACCGACCTTTACTCTTCACGGCTGCGTGTCCTGGCCCGCGAGGTGGACTCCACCCTCGACGAGGGCGTCTACGTCCAGTTCCGCGGACCGCATTACGAGACACCTGCCGAGATCCAGTTCACGAAGCGAATCGGTGGTGATCTGGTCGGGATGTCCACCGCCCTCGAAGCCATCGCCGCACGCGAGGCGGGCGTCGAAGTGCTCGGTATATCGCTGATCACCAACATGGCGGCTGGCATCAGCCCCGAACCACTCAGCCACGCTGAGGTCATCGAGACCGGTCGCGCGGCCGCGCCGCGCATCAGCGCGCTGCTGGCCCAGATCACCGCCCACGTCACACGATGATCATGAACACTAATTGGCCAATACGGTCTCTTAGTGTTCATGATCATGGAGTGCTGGCAGGATGACGCGATGAACGATGTGCTCTACGAAGCCCAGACCTGGCTGGCTGACGACCCCGATCCAGCCACCCGGGCAGAACTGCGCACGCTGATCGAACAGGCCGATCGAGGCGACGCGGACGCACTCGCCGAACTCGGCGACCGCTTCTCCGGCTTCCTCGTGTTCGGCACGGCCGGCCTGCGCGGCGCGTTGGGTGCCGGGCCGAACCGGATGAACCGTTCGGTGGTCATCCGCGCGGCCGCCGGACTCGCCGGATACCTCAATGCGATGCGGGAGCCGGTCACCGGCGGGCGGCACCGGGTTGTCATCGGGTACGACGCACGTCACGGCTCACACACATTCGCCATGGACAGCGCCGCGGTGATGACGGGCGCTGGGATCGAAACGCTCGTCATGCCGCGGCCGCTACCTACCCCCGTTCTGGCCTTCGCGGTGCGCAAACTGAACGCCGACGCCGGGATCATGGTGACCGCGAGCCACAATCCGCCGCAGGACAATGGCTACAAGGTGTATCTCGGCGGACACGATGGTGGCTCACAGATCGTCGCCCCGATCGACGCGGAGATCGCCTCCTACATCCACGACGTGCATTTCACCGCCCACATCCGCCGGGCCAGCGACGGTTGGACCGAGGTCGGCGAGGACGTCATAGGCGCCTATGTCAACGCTGCCGCCGCCGTGGTCGATTCTCCACAGCAAACCCGGAACCTGCGCATCGTGCACACCTCATTACATGGCGTCGGTGGCACGAGTGTCGCCGACGCACTCGCCCGGGCTGGTTTCAGTGACGTCCATCCGGTACCGGAGCAGGCCGAGCCCGACCCGGACTTCCCCACCGTCGCCTTTCCCAACCCGGAGGAACCTGGGGCAATCGATCTGGCGCTCGCGCTGGCCGAGCAGACCGACGCCGACATCGTGCTTGCCAACGACCCCGACGCCGACCGGCTAGCCGTCGCGATCCCCGCCCGGGAGGCTACTCCCGACCGCCCCCGCTGGCAGATGCTGCACGGCGACGAGGTCGGTGCGCTCTTGGGGCTGCACCTGGCCCGCAAGGCCGGCGGCACAACACCTGGCACGTTCGTCAGCACCATCGTGTCCTCGAGACTGCTCGGCCGGATCGCGGAGTCTCACCGAATCGCGCATGTGGAGACGCTGACCGGATTCAAATGGATCTCCCGTGTGCCTGGCCTCGCGTTCGGCTACGAAGAAGCGCTGGGCTACTGCGTCGACCCCGAATCGGTACGCGACAAAGACGGCATCTCGGCGGCGGTGCTCCTTGCCGAGCTCGCAGCCGACACACTCGCCGCCGGTTCGACGCTGTGGGATGTCCTCGACGAACTGGCCCGCACACACGGCGTGCACGCCACGGATCAGCTTTCGTTCCGGGTTGAAGACCTGAAGATGATCACCGATGCGATGCGATGGCTGCGCCGGCACCCACCGCCTGAACTCGGCGGCGCGGCGGTCACGGCCAGGCACGACCTCCGCGAAGCCGCCACCGGCTTGCCGCCCACTGACGGACTGCGCTATCTCACCGCGGACGGCTCACGGGTGATCGTTCGCCCCAGCGGCACCGAACCGAAGCTCAAGTGCTACTTGGAAGCGGTGGTGGACGTCGTGGACGACGACGTGGCCGCGGCCCGGGCCATCGCCGCAGCACGGCTCACAGCGCTGCGCACAGACGTCGCCCAAGCGCTGCGCCTTTAGCGGGGGGAACCTTCCACCCTCCACCTTCCACCCTGCGCCCTCCACGTTGATCATGGGCGGATGCAACCTTTCGGAGCGCGAAAAGGCGTCACTCGCCCATGATCAACGGGTGGGGGCACATCGCTGCCGGACTGCGGCCGGAACTGGCCGGCGCCTAGACTCGGCAAGATGACTGTGCTGGATGAGGTGCGCATTGCGGACGTGACGTCGTCGGAGGCAGCGCTGCGGCGGTTTCTGCACGGGCTGCCCGGAGTCGATCAGGTCGGAGCCGAAGCCCGGGCAGCCGGGCTCGCGACGCGCTCGATCAAGACCACAGCCAAGGCGTTCGCCATCGATCTCGCGATATCGATGATCGACCTCACGACGCTGGAAGGCCAGGACACCCGGGGCAAGGTCCGCGCTCTGTGCGCCAAGGCGCAGCATCCGGACCCATCGGATCCGAGTGTCCCTCAGGTGGCCGCCATCTGTGTGTATCCCGACCTGGTCGCCACCGCCAAAGAGGCCCTGGGCAGCAGCGGCATCAAGGTAGCCAGTGTCGCCACCGCGTTCCCGGCCGGTCGCACCAGCCTGGATGTCAAGCAGGCCGACACCCGCGACGCCGTCGCCGCGGGCGCGGACGAAGTCGACATGGTGATCGACCGCGGAGCGTTCCTTTCCGGGCGGTACGGCCAGGTGTTCGACGAGATCGTCACGGTCAAGGAAGCCTGCGGGCAGGCGCACCTCAAGGTAATCCTGGAGACCGGTGAACTCGCCACGTTCGACAACGTCCGCCGCGCCTCGTGGCTGGCGATGCTGGCCGGCGCCGACTTCATCAAGACCAGCACCGGCAAGGTCGCACCAGCGGCAACACTGCCGGTCACGCTCGTGATGCTCGAGGCTGTGCGCGACTTCCGCGAAGCCACCGGCCGGCAGGTCGGCGTGAAACCGGCTGGCGGGATCCGGACTACCAAGGACGCCGTCCGGTACCTGGTGCTCGTGAACGAGACCGCCGGTGAAGACTGGCTCAGCCCCGACTGGTTCCGTATTGGCGCCTCCAGCCTGCTGAACGATCTTCTGATGCAACGCCAGAAGATGGCCACCGGGCGCTACGCCGGGCCGGACTACTTCACCCTCGACTAGCCAGCCGCCGCCCTCGTCGGAACGGTAGCCTGGGGTGTTATGGCCAAGTTCGAGTACGCACCGGCGCCGGAATCGCGTGCCGTCGTCGACATCAGGAGCTCTTACGGACTGTTCATCAACGGCAAGTTCGTCGACCCCGCTGATGGCACGTCGTTCAAGTCGGTCAACCCGGCCACCGAAGAGGTTCTGGCCGAGATCGCCGAGGCGGGCGAAACCGACATCGATCGTGCGGTCGCGGCTGCACGTGCCGCATACGCGAAGACCTGGTCGTCAATGTCCGGCCGCGACCGCGGCAAATACTTGTTCCGCATCGCGCGGCTGATCCAGGAACGCTCGCGCGAGCTGGCGGTGCTGGAGTCCATCGACAACGGCAAGCCGATCCGCGAATCGCGCGACGTGGACATCCCGCTCGTCGCGGCCTATTTCTTCTACTACGCAGGCTGGGCGGACAAACTGGAGTACGCCGGGTACGGCCCAGATCCGCGCCCCTATGGAGTCGCGGCGCAGGTCATTCCCTGGAACTTCCCGCTGCTGATGCTTGCGTGGAAGATCGCTCCGGCCTTGGCCACCGGCAACACCGTCGTCCTCAAGCCGGCCGAGACCACGCCGCTCACCGCCCTGCTCTTCGCCGAGATCTGTCAGCAGGCCGACCTTCCGCCCGGGGTGGTGAACATCATCACCGGTGCGGGCGCCACCGGACGTGCGCTCGTCGAACACGGCGACGTCGACAAGGTCGCCTTCACCGGTTCTACCGAGGTCGGCAAGGCGATTGCCCGCAGTGTCGCCGGAACCGCCAAGAAGGCGACGCTGGAGCTGGGCGGCAAGGCGGCGAACATCATCTTCGACGACGCGCCTGTCGACCAAGCCATCGAGGGCATCGTCAACGGCATCTTCTTCAACCAGGGACACGTCTGCTGTGCCGGCTCCCGGCTGCTCGTCCAGGAGTCGGTGTACGACGACGTCCTGGCCAGCCTCAAGCGTCGCCTGGCCACACTCCGGGTCGGCGATCCGCTGGACAAGAACACCGACGTCGGCGCCATCAACTCCGCCGAGCAGCTGGAGCGGGTCCGCACACTGTCCGACGTCGGCGAAAGTGAAGGAGCCGAACGTTGGTCACCAGCCTGCGACCTGCCGGATCGCGGCTTCTGGTTCCCGCCCACCGTCTTCACCGGGGTTTCCCAGGCACACCGCATCGCCCGCGAGGAGATCTTCGGGCCGGTCCTGTCCGTACTGACCTTCCGCACTCCCGCCGAGGCGGTCGAGAAGGCGAACAACACGCCGTTCGGGCTCTCCGCCGGGGTCTGGACCGACAAGGGTTCGCGCATCCTGTGGATGTCGCAGCAGCTCCGCGCCGGGGTGGTATGGGCCAACACGTTCAACCGCTTCGACCCGACATCGCCGTTCGGCGGTTACAAGGAATCGGGGTACGGCCGTGAGGGCGGCCGCCACGGGCTCGGAGCGTATCTGGTGTCGAGCGAGCGGAGTGGCCGGTGACGCGAGGAACGAGCGGCGCCGCCCGCGCAGCAAGCGAGCAGCCATGATCAAGTGCGCGTTACACCCCCCATTGGGCGCACAGAACGCACTTGATCTTGAACAGGGAGTCCACCGATGAGCGAACGACTGACCGTGAAGAAGACGTACAAGCTGTACATCGGCGGGAAGTTTCCCCGCTCGGAGTCCGGGCGGTCCTACCAGGTCACCGACGCCAAGGACCGATTCCTGGCCAATGCCGCCTGGGCGTCTCGCAAGGACGCTCGCGACGCGGTGGCGGCGGCCCGCAAGGCGCTGCCCGGATGGTCCGGCGCCACGGCGTACAACCGAGGACAGGTGCTGTACCGGGTGGCGGAGGTCATGGAAGGCCGCCGGGGACAGTTCGTGGACGAGGTGTCCGCCGGTGAGGGCTTGAGCCGAAGCAAAGCCGAGCGCGCCGTCGACGAAGCTATCGACAGGTGGGTCTGGTACGCCGGTTGGACGGACAAGATCGCCCAGGTGGTGGGGTCCAGCAACCCGGTGGCCGGGCCGTACTTCGACTTCTCGGTGCCGGAACCGACGGGTGTCGTGGCGGTGCTCGCGCCGCAGCGTTCGTCACTGCTCGGACTGGTGTCGGTGGTGGCGCCGGTGCTCGCGGGCGGGAACACCGCCGTGGTGACGTCGTCGTTCGAGCGGCCGCTGCCGGCCATCACCTTGAGCGAGGTACTGGCGACGTCCGATGTGCCGGGCGGCGTCGTCAACATCCTCACGGGACAGGTGGGTGACACCGCGCCATGGCTGGCGGCGCACATGGACGTCAACGCCATCGACCTGGCCGGCGCCGCGGGCGACGACGAGCACGCCGCGCAGCTGGAGCTGGCCGCGGCCGAGAACCTCAAGCGGGTGGTGCGCACGCCGTCGTCTGAGCCTGACTGGATGGCCCTGCCCGGACTGGATCGCATCACGTCGTTCCTGGAGACCAAGACCGTCTGGCACCCGGTGGGGATCTAACCCGCCATCGGCGCCGCCCGTATCGGCCACACCGGGCGGCTGCCACTCGCCTGTTCGCTCGCGCTGCCTGACTCCAAGATCTGCTATCGCCCGGCGATGTCTGGCACGAGAGGGAGCAGCAACTCGACCGTGTTGGCGGTCGGAGAATTGTCCTGCGGGTTCGTGACGTAGTGCTCGACGACCGGATCGTCGGAGAGCTGACGGCCGCTGTGGGGTACCCAGTGCCCGAAGAGCCAGTTGTATGTGTCGGGCATGTCCGCATAGGCACCGACGTGCGTGAGCGCAGCGTACGGGCCGCCTCGTATCGCGAAGTACTCGACGTCGACCGCATCGGGCGACAACGGTTCCAGCTCGCCGGTAAGTCCGGGCGGCCGGGTCGCACACGCCATCGCCTCCAGGTCCGCTTCCGCCGTTCGGGTCGGGTCCGAGAGGTACACGCCGTACATCTCCTGATCGGCAAGGTCGTGGCCGTGAGCCGCGAGCCAAATTCGCAGGTCGTGGAATGTCCGATCGATCGTTAGATAGGAGCCGCGGTGTCGTGCCGCGATGCACTTGACCGGCGGCAGCGCCCGCACATCCGCCTCGAAGGCTTGGGGATCCATGTGGGCGCGAGCCAGGCGAAGATCGACGTGCGTTCCACTATCGCGGTACTGGGCCGGGGTGGTCCCCGTTGCGGCCCTGAACGCTCGGGTGAAGGATGAAAGGTCCGGATAGCCGCACTCGCGCCCGATCCGGCGAACGGGCATCGTGCCCGAGACCAACAGGGATACCGCCCGCTGGAGGCGCACCCTCTTGACGAGCGCGGGCAGGGACTCACCGAACGCCGACACGAAGATTCGGTGCCAGTGCCTCGGGGAGAACCCGGCGACTTCGGCGAGCCTGACCAGGTCCAAGGGCTCATCCAGGTGGTCATAGATGTGGGTGAGGACCGCGTCGAATCGCTCTTCGTACTCGATCCACGTTCGAACCTGGGTCATCGCAGCCTAACCAGTTGCGCCCGCGTGCACCATGCCACCTCGCCGCTCATGGTAGCTGAATGCGAGCTCGATCATGATCCGGAGCTCGGCGAGCGGCAACGGACCTCCCGGGTCCAGGAGCACCGCCCTGCGGCCTCTGAAGTCCATGCGCGCGGCGAAGCTCCGGAACTCTTGAATGAGCGACGTTCGGCAATGGACCAGCAGTGCAGGCACGCCAGGGCCGTGCTCACCGAGTCGAATCGCCGTCCCGACCCCGTCGCGTAGAGGACGGTATGCGGGCTGCCCCCACGCCAGGTACTCACGCACGCCGCCCGTCGCCGGAAGCTCCATGACGGTCGTGAAGATCAACTCGCGCACCGACAGCAGCGCGTCGCGTACAGGAGCGGCGAGTTGCCCGTAGGCCGTTGCCACCTCGGGGCGGCACGGCCCGGAAATCTCGTTGCCGGCACTCATCGGGCAGCCGGCATCGGGGCGACGTTTCGGCGATTCCGTCTCTTCATGTCAGTTCACGCCGAGGTTGACGGAGACTGAGCCGTCGGCTCCGTACCGCTCGTATTCGCAGATGAACGTCTTGCGCGCATCGTCGTAGTCCCAGGCCGCTTTCCAGGCTTCCAGAACGCGTGCAGGATCACGGTCGGGGACGGCGAATTCAAGTCGCTCCGAAGCGGGGACCGAGGTCATTGTCATACCTTCCGGAATTATCGTCGAGGGATCGACAGCCACCCCGATGATGAAGGTGAACCAGCCCTCTCTGCTGCGACCAGCGTGCTCGAGGTTGGTGTAAACGGCGTAGACGTCGTCGGCGAGGCGTCCCGGCACGGCGCTGAGGGCGTCGTCGGTCAGGACCTTCTTCCACAGCGCCGGGATATCGGCAGCCGACGCGGCACCGTTGGTACGGATCCCGTCGCCGAGGACGGTGAAAGTCTCTGCGCGAAACTGCCGGGGAGTGATCGTCATGACTTCATCGTAAAGAGGCAGCGATGTGCAATACGTGCCATGTACGTGGCCGCGCGTGTGATCAGCGGCGGCGGTTGCGCGGATGGTTGCGCGCCGTGCGCTCGTTTCCCCGCTTGTAGTTGCCGGTCCAGCGAGCCATCACCTGTTGGGGGTCGCCGCCGCTGACCTCGTCGAGGAACTCTTGCGCACGCATGGCACGCAGTCTGGTCACGTCGCGGCCTTGGTGGCTGATGACGATGCTCCCGTCCGCGTACTCGGCGTAGTCGAATCCCTCCGGAGCACCCATGGACGAAGGTTATTCACCACCGCCTGGGCAGCAAAGCCATTTTCGCCACCAGCACGGGCGTCCCACCGCTCTACTTGTCCTCTACCTCCGAACCCGTGGGCTCGAGATCCGGCAGCTGTTCCCCGAACGGCGCACGCAGCTCAGGCTGCCCGCACTCGCCTTCGTCATCGCTGCCCGACAGTCTGGGGTAGACGTGTGCTCCCCAGGGGCTCGGCACCGTGAAGTCCACGCCCCTTGCATCGTCGTCACAGGCGATCCACGGCACCTCGACAGGGGTCCCGTCTTGGTCGAACAGCCGGACGCCGGTGAGCAGCTCACCGTCCGGACCGTACGGGAAAATGTTCGTCACCTGCCCGTCACCGCCTTGCGACCATTCATCGTCGGGAGCGACCGCCGGCTCGGAGACGTCGTCGACGGGGTGTTCCTCGTCCCAGCCGCCGTGGCCCTCGTCCCATTCGTCATCTGCGTAGCTGACGTACTCCACAACGGTCGTCCTGTCCGAATCGACGGCCGACGACAAAGCGACCGCACCGAGCACGACAGCAACGGTGTTCACGACCCCGAGCGCCACCCGGCGACCGCCCAGGAGTGGCTGCCGGCTGGTGCGCAGCCCGAGCCAGACCGAACCGACGACACCGACCAGGAAGACCGCCAGGCCGAGACTCATCGTGCTGGCGTACCCGACAGCCGCGCCCAGGGCTGCCGCCCGCGCTGCCCACCAGGCCGGGCGCAGCGACCGGGTGTACTCGAGTGCGGGTTCGCCCCACGGTTGCTGACCGAGCCACCGCTCAGCCCGCAACACGTGTGCGCTACCCGGGATGCCGCGCAGCTCCGCGTCGCGGTCCTCGGCCCCCAGCACAAGCGCCATGACGCATGCCACCGCGGCGATCGAGCTGATCAGCGACAGGGCAAGCCAGCCGGCCGTCTCGGGCCCGACGAACAAGATTCCGGCGACGCCGACCACCGCGCAGACAACCGCCGAGGTAGCCGCCACCGCCGCCAGAAAGCGCACCGCCCGCCTGATGGTCCCGGCCCGCGGCGACCGCGCGCTGAGGTCGGCCATTCCGGCCGCCGCGCGGAGCTCGGCCGCGTACTGGACGGGCGTCCCGAGGCGAGCGGTCAGCGTCTCCCAGGACAACCCCTCACCCAGTTCAGCGCCGACGGCGGCGAGATGCTCGCCCAGGTCAGCGGTCATCTCGGACAGCTCTTCCGGGTCGAGATCACCGAGCTGCTCGACGACCGCGTGTGTATACGCGGCGATGACGGGATGGATGCTCTCACGATCAGTGTTCACGCTGCCTCCTTGCCCTGGTCACCCAGCAACCCTGCCATGGTGCCGACGAATTCGTGCCATGTCTTGCCGGAGCGCCGGAGCATGTCCCGGCCGACACCGTTCAGGCTGTAGTACTTCCGATGTGGCCCCTCCACGGACGGCACCAGGTACGTGGTGAGTGCGCCGGACCGGTAGAGGCGGCGCAGCGTCCCATAGACCGAGGCATCGGCGACCTCGTCGAGCCCGGCCGCACGTAGCCGGCGCACGACGTCATACCCGTAGCCGTCGGAATCCCGGAGGACGGCCAGCACTGCGAGGTCGAGTACGCCCTTGAGGAGCTGGGTGGTGTCCATCGTTGCCCTCCCAGATACGTTCTGATGTGTAGTACTAAGGTATGCACAGTACTACACGCCGCATTCCAATACAGGCCGACACGCGCCGATCCACCTGATCAAATCCGCACACTTGGTCAAGACGGTCTCTGACCGACCAAGCCGGCTGCCTATGCACAGTGTCCTGGCGAACAAGGCAGTCCCTGGAACGTCCAGTAACATACGCGACACATATGCGCGTACTGGTCGTCGAAGATGACAACAGCTTTGCCGATGCGCTGAGCACGGCTCTGCGCCGGCACGGCCATGACGTGGTGCGCGCGGAATCCGGCGAACAGGCCTTGGCCGCACCGGCGTCCGACCTCGTGCTCCTCGACCTCGGCCTGCCGGACATCGACGGCATCCAGGTGCTGCGCCGCATCCGCGAACGCAGCCAGGTAGGTGTCATCGCCATCACGGCGCGCGGAGAGGAATCGCAGCGTGTCCTGGGCCTGCGCAACGGCGCCGACGATTACCTCGTCAAGCCGTTCGGCATGGCAGAGCTTTCGGCCCGAATGGACGCCGTGCGACGACGGATCGGCGCCCAGGCACCGCCCAGCCAACGGCTCCGGCTCGGCCCCATCGAAATCGACCTTTCCGAACGCACTGTCTTCTGCGGCAACACATCGGTCACCCTGACGCGCAAAGAATTCGATCTGCTCGCCGCTCTGGTCCGGGCCGGCGGAACGGTGCTCACCCGCGAGGACATCATGACCCAGGTGTGGCAGACCAGCTGGCACGGCGTGGCGCGAACGCTGGAAGTCCACGTCGCCAGCCTGCGGGCCAAACTCGGCGCGCCAGAGCTGATCCAGACCGTACGGGGCGTCGGATACCGCCTGGCCGTCGTGCCCGCCACGGCCGGCACGGACTGATCAGGGCGCCGACATGCGCCGCCGGCTGCTCTTCGCCTACCTGCTGATGCTGGCCGCCGTTCTCGTGGCCGTCGCCGTGCCCTACGCGACGTCAACCGCCACCCGTGACACACAGGCGGTCTTCATCGATCAGCTCAACGACACCGCCCGGTTCGCCTCTCTCGCCGAACCGGCATTGCGGTCGGGCGAAACCGTCATGCTGGCGGCGGAGCTGACCCGCTACGACGAGCTGTACACCGTCGGCGCGGCCGTACTGGACATCAACCGCGAGGTGATCACTGCCTCTCGCGAGGAGTTGCCTCTCTCGGATGACGCCGTTCAGACCAAGATCGACGCCGGCTTGTCCGGCGAGCGCTCCGGCATCGACCAGGTGGTCTGGCCGTGGGAACGGGAACCGCTGGTGCTGGTTGAACCAGTGGGCCGGGGCGGCGAAGTGATCGGAGTCGCGCTCACGGTCGCCGACACCGAGGAGCTCCGCGCGCAGATCCTCCGCCAGTGGTCGCTGCTGGCCACCATCGCCGTCGTGGCCCTGGGACTGGCCACCCTGGCGGCCGTCGGCCTGGCCCGCTGGACGCTGCGCCCGGTGCACGACCTCGACAGCGTTGCGCACGACATCAGCGCCGGCACACTCGACGCCCGGGTTCCGGAGGACGAAGGGCCGGCGGAGTTGCGGCGGCTGGCCAGCTCGTTCAACACCATGGCCGACACGGTGACCGGTGCGCTGACCCGGCAGCGTGCCTTCGTCTCGCATGCCAGCCATCAGCTGCGCACGCCGCTGGGCGTACTCCGCCTTAGGCTGGAGAATCTCGTGGACCATTTGCGGCCCAGCGGCGAACGTGAGCATCGACTGGCGATGGCCGAGACAGCCCGGCTGGCCGGCATTCTGTCCGGGCTGCTGGCGCTGGCCAGAGCGGAGGGGACCGAGCTCGATCTCGCGGCGGTCGACCTCGACGCGGTCGTCCAGGAGCGGGTCACCGCGTGGGAGCCGATGACCGCCACGCACAACGTTCGCCTGCTCCGGGCCGGAGGAGCCGATGCTCTGGTGCTAGCCGCCCCGGAGGCTCTCGAACAGGTCCTGGATGCGCTGATCGACAATGCGCTGAAGTTCGGCTCGCCCGATGGGGAGATCACCATCGGCACCGCGTTGTCCGACGACGGCCGGGCGGAGATCCACGTGACCGACGACGGCCCGGGGCTGGACGAGGAGGAACGCGCGCACGCCACCGAACGGTTCTGGCGTAGCCCGGCGCACCAGAACACCCCCGGCTCCGGCCTCGGCCTGGCGATCGTGCACGAGCTGATCAGCGCATGCGGCGGCGACTTGGCCCTGCTTCATGCCGAGCCACACGGCCTCGACGCCAGGATCCGGCTCCGGATCAGCCCGACCGGGCCGCCCGGTAATACCGAATCGCCCCTGCATGCAGCTCTACCGGATACGTCGAGAAGGCCGCCCGAAGGTTCAGCCGACGGGCCTCCTGATGCGCCCGTGCCAGTTCGTCCCGGGCGTTGAACAGCAGCGCTGTCAGCTCATACGCCAGCGACTCGTCCATGTCCTCGCGCACGACCAGGTAGTTCGGCACTCCGATGGTCGTCGTCGTTTCCAGCCCGTACATCGACCGGGGAATGCTGCGTTCGGAGTACAGCTCACCGAAGCGCTCACGCATCTGGGGTACCTGTTCGGACAGGTCGATGAGCCGGATGCGCTCAGCGTCGGCGAGCTCGCTGATCGCGGCCGTAGGGAGCCCGGCGGAGAAGAAGAACGCGCTGATCTCACCGGCGGCGAGCGCAACGGCTGACTCGTCGATGTTCAGCCGATGGCGCATGATGTCGGATGCCGGGTCCATAGCAGCCACCTCGAGTAGCCGGTCGACGATCACCTCGGTACCGGACCCAGCCGCTCCGGTCGAGACGGGGTGTCCGCGCAGATCATCCAGGGACCAGATGTCGGACTCGGCCGCCACCACGAAATGCACGTAGTTGTCGTACAGGCGAGCCAGGGCGCGCACGGGCTGGGGTTCGCCGAATGGGTCGTCGCCGTTCACCGCCAATGACACCGAGTCGGCCAGGCTGAACGCGACTTCGGCGTCGCCGCCGACCACCATGCGGATGTTGTCCAGCGACGCGGCGGTCTCGAGCACCTCCGGGCTCAGATCGGGCAGATGCGCGCGCACGGCGTCGGCCATGCCGTGTCCGTAGTCGAAATACACCCCGCCCGGCCCACCGGTAGCGATCCGAAGGTCGCCGGACGGTCCCGGTTCCGAACACGCCGCCAACCCCACCAGCAAGGCAGCGCCCGCGCTGAGAGTGGCTAAGAACCCGCGCGAATAGGGGCGGCTCCCTATTCGCGCGGGTTCCAAGAGCCGTTTCATGCCACGTGACCCTAGTGACTATCCGGCACGAAGCACTAGGCCAGCGAAGCTCAAACCTTCCTCAACTCTGCCGTCATCACCGGCTACAAACGCCCACATCTGCCGATACCGTCCGTGGCGTCGCCGTGACCCGGGTCACTCCACACGACGCTCAACGACGAGAAGGAGCACCCATGCAACCCCGATCTTTCACCGCCGCGCTGGCCGCCGTCGCCGGGTCCGCGCTGATTCTCACCGCATGTTCCCAACCGGCCGACCAGAGCAGTGACGAAGACTCCGGCAGCCTTTCCATCGCCACGGGCACCACCTCCGGCATCTACTACCCGGTTGGCGGGGCTATGTCAGAGATCATCAACGGCGAACTCGACGACGTCAGCGCCAGCGCGGAGGCGACGGGCGCGTCGGTCGAGAACCTGCGGCTGCTCAACAGCGGCGACAGCGACCTGGCCATCGTCCAGGGCGACGCCGCCTACCAGGCCTTCCACGGCGCGGGCGAGTTCGAGGACGGCGCGATCGAGAACCAGAGCCTGATGGTGCTGTATCCGAACGTGTACCACGCGGTGTCCCTGGAGTCGATTCATGAGAATCTCGAGCTCAACTGCTTCAGCGACATCGCCGGTCACCGCTTCTCCGTGGGCGCACCGGGAAGCGGAAACGAGCTCGCCACCAATCTCGTCTTCGACGCGTTGGGCATGTCCCCTGACTCGGACATATCCCGGCAGCGCTACGCCTACGCCGAGACTGCCCGAGCGCTTCGCGACGGCCAGGTCGACGCGGGCTCCTGGGTGGTCGGCGAAGGCCACGGCTCACTGGGAGAACTCGAAGCCACGAACCCCATCCACCTGATCCCCATCTGCGACGACGAAGTCAGCCAGGTGACCGACGAGCACCCGTTCTACACACCGCACACGATCGACGCGGGCACGTATTCGACCGTGACCGACGACGTACAGACCATCGCGTTGTGGAACATCGTGGCCGTCAGCCCGGACATGTCCGAAGAGCGCGGCTACGAACTGGCGAAGACGCTCTACGAGAACGTCGGCTCGATCAACCAGGTCTACGCCGCCGGCGAGGAGTACCTGAACCTGGAGACGCTCGAGTTCAGCCCAGTCCCGCTGCATCCGGGGGTGATCAAGTACGCCGAGGAACAGGGCGTGACGATCCCGGATGAGCTCCGGCCGTAGGCAGGACCACGTCGTGGCATGCCGAACTCGCGGCGGCGCTCAGACCATCGTGACGTGCGCCGTGACCTGTGCCGCTGTTTGCGCGACGGCCTGTTCCTCGTCAGGCCCGCCCGGCAGCGACGACGAGCCGAACCGGCTGTCGATCGCGACGGGGACCACCTCCGGCATCTACTACCCGGTAGGTGGAGCGATGTCGGAGATCATCAACGGCGAGATCGACGGGCTGAGCGCCAGCGTGGAAGCCACTGGGGCGTCGGTCGAGAACATGCGACTGCTCGGCCGCGGCGACAGCGACCTGGCCATCGCCCAAGGAGACGTCGTCTATCAGGCTTACCACGCCAATGGCGAGTTCACCGGGGACGCCATTGAATCGCAGAGCCTGATGGTGCTGTACCCGAACGTCTACCACGCGGTTTCGCTGGCGTCGGTTCATGCGGACATCGGGCTCGACTGCTTCGGCGACATCGCCGGCCATCGCTTCTCCGTCGGGGCAGCCGGCAGCGGCAACGAACTCGCCACCAACCTCGTCTTCGACGCGTTGGACCTCTCACCGGAGTCCGACATCACCCGGGAGCAGTACGCCTACGCCGACACCGCACGGGCATTGCTCGAGGGCGAGATCGAGGCGGGCTCGTGGGTGGTCGGAGAGGAACACGCCTCGCTGAGCGAACTCGAGGCAACCTCCCCGATCCACCTGATCCCGGTCTGCGACGACGAACGCGAGCAGGTCACGCGGCGACATCCCTTCTATCGGACACACACGATCCGGGCGGGTACATACGCAACGGTGGAGCACGACGTGCTGACCATCGCGTTGTGGAACGTCGTGGCCGTCAGCCCGGAGATGTCCGAGGAACGAGGCTACGAACTCGCCAAGACCTTGTACGAGAACGTCGATGCCATCAGCCAGGTGTACGACAGCGGCGCTCGCTACCTGACGCTGGCCTCGCTACGCAACAGTCCGGTTCCGTTGCATCCCGGGCTGGTGAGGTACGCCGAGGAACAAGGCTTCACGGTTCCCGAGGAACTCAAGCCGGGCACCGGCGGATGACCAGCGACGTGTGCTCCGCTCGCCCCCGCGCACGATCTGCCGTCGCGGCCGCGGCGCTCATCGTCGTCACCGCAATCATTGCGCTGGTCCTGCCGGTCTGGCCGGTGCTCACCGTCGGCCCCGACGACGGACCGGTCCAATATCTGCCCCTGCGCGACGGCGAGCCGTTCGCGGTGAGTTTCGTGCATTCACTCGATCACCTGCCGGTCGAGGACTGGTATCACGTCGACGACGGTCACATCGTCCAAGACTCCACCAGGCTGCAACAGTTCGGCGCCGGCATGGGACACATCGCCGGCATCGGCCGTGGGCAGGACGCCGGCGAATGGTGGGAGATCACCGGCATGAACCGCCACATCGGGGAGCTGTTGATCCGGGCCGGTAGCGAAAGCGTCGACCACCGCCTTCACCACGCCGAACAGATCATCCCCTTGTCACAGTGCTGGGCCGGGCAACGGGTCACCGTCCGTCCGGACCGGCTCTCAACCCTGCACCGTGCCGCCCTGTGGTTTCAGTCACCGGGGTGCGCGGCGTGAAAACCCGGGCCGACCGGAGTCTCGAAACCGAGGAGAGCGGCATGAGCCTCAGCACACCAGCGGACCAGCACGCTGAAACGGCCGAACCGGACGGCCGAGATGCGCCGCTGTGGCGGCAGCTGGGAACCGCCCGCTGGGGCGACGGTCCGGTGGGGGTCGTCGCCGCCTACGCCGTCCTGCTCATCGCCATCGGCTTGGGCTGCTTCCAGCTGTACACCGCCATCAGCCTGGATCTTGATGCGTTCCTGCAGCGTGTCCTGCACCTGATGTTCGTGCTGGTGCTGGTCTTCCTGCTCCGGCCGGCCGGCAAGCGGGCGTGGGCGCGTTCGGCGCCGATGGCCGTCGTCGACCTGTTGCTCGTGGCCGCCGCGATGATGGTCAGCCTCTACATCGTGCTGCTCTTCGACGAGATCGTCGGCCGCCAGGGTGCGCCCACCACGATGGATCTGGCCATGGGCACCGTGACGATCCTGATACTGCTCGAAGCCTGCCGGCGGGTGATCGGGCTGTTCATGTCGGTGCTGGTGTTCTGCTTCTTGTTCTATGCGTGGATCGGGCCGCTGCTGCCAGGTCTACTCCACCACGACGGCTACACCTTCCAGCGCATCGTCTACCACACGTATCTGTTCCAGGAGGGCATCTACGGCCTGGCCCTCGGCGTGGCGGCGACCTTCGTGTTCATGTTCATCTTCTTCGGGGCGATGCTGCAGAAGACCGGCGGCGGAGCGTTCTTCATCGACATCGCCTACACCCTGACCGGGAAGTACCGCGGCGGTCCCGCCAAGGGCGCCGTGGTCGGCAGCGCCATGATGGGCTCGGTGTCCGGCAGCGCGATCGCCAACACGGTCACCACCGGCGCCTTCACCATCCCGATGATGAAGAAGGTCGGCTACAAGCCGCACGAGGCGGGCGGAGTCGAGGCCGCGGCGTCCACCGGCGGCCAGCTGCTACCGCCGATCATGGGCGCCGGAGCGTTCGTGATGGCCGAGCTCCTCGGGGTTCCGTACACGGAGATCGTCAAGATCGCGATCATCCCGGCCATCATGTACTTCGCGGTGATCTTCCTCTTCGTCGACATCGTGGCTCGCCGGCACGGTATCCAGGGGCTGCCCAAGGAGAGCCTGCCGCGGCTGCGCGCGGTGATGGCCGGAGGCTTCCACTTCCTTATTCCGTTCGTCCTGCTCGTGTACCTCCTGACGCAATACATGACGCCGCTGCTGGCCGGGCTGTATGCGACCGCCGTGTTGTTCGGCGTGGCGATGTTGCGCGCCAGCAGCCGGCTGAACGTCAGGGACGTCGCCGAGGTGTTCATGCTGGCGGCCCGTAACACGTTGGGCGTCACGGTCGCCACCGCGGCGGCGGGGATCATCGTGGGCGTCGTCGGGCTCACCGGGCTCGGGCTGAAGTTCTCCAGCATGGTCGTGAGCGTCGGTGGGGGCCACCTGTTCCCCACCCTCATCATGGTGGCGCTGGCCTCACTGGTGCTCGGCATGGGCCTGCCGGTCACGGCGTCGTACATCGTCGTCGCGGTGCTCGCCGTACCCGCGCTGGATGATCTGGGACTGCCAGTGATCGTCGCCCACATGATCGTCTACTGGTACAGCCAGGACTCGAACGTCACGCCGCCCATCGCCCTGGCTGGATTCGCCGCATCCGGCATCGCCGGGTCGAGTCCGATGCGTACCGGGGTCGCGGCGTGGAAGTTCTCAAAGGGTCTGTACCTGATACCGCTGCTCATGGCGTATTCGCCGCTGCTGCTCAACGGCACGTTGTCCGAGATCGTCGTCGCGGTGCTCAGCGGCCTGGTTGGCTTGCTGACCTTCGCCGTGGCCATCGAGGGGTTCTGGCTGCGCAAGACCACCGTCGTCGAACGGGTGGCCGCCGCCGGCGCCACCGCGCTGCTACTGGCACCGACCACGCTGACCGACGTCATCGGGGCTGTGCTGGCGCTCGGCGTCGTGGTGTCGCAGGTGCACAGCTACCGCCGCGCCACCACACCATGACTCCCGTCCGGGACATCCCCGAGCTCTCGGATCAGGGCGGCGCCATCCCGAAGACCGACACGTGCGGCGCACCGCGGACGTAGCGTGGAGACATGAACAGTTACTACTCCCCCAGCCGCAGAGGACTGTCCCGTCCCCGCAACGGACGCATGCTCGGCGGGGTGTGTGCCGGGCTGGCCCGGCGGTTCGGCATGAGCCCGACGACGGTGCGTGTGCTGGCCCTGATCTCGTGTCTGCTCCCTGGCCCGAGCGTGATCATCTACCTCGCCCTGTGGATCGTCATCCCGAGTGACTAACAGTCGCTCCGCGATCGGTGATCGTGAGCGCATTACTGTCGCGGAGAGGTGATCGTGAGCGCATTTCAGCCGTAATTTAGCGCGATATTCGGCTCACGATCACCGGGACGCAGGCCGGAGATGTGCCAGCGTCCGTTGCGCCACCAACGCGGCGTAACCGGGCTTCACGACGTCGTTGATCAGCGCCAACCGCTCGTCGAACGGGATGAAAGCGCTCTTCAACGCATTCACCGTGAACCATTGGAAGTCGCTCAGGTCGTAACCGAAAGCCTCGGCAAGCACGCTGAACTCACGCGACATCGACGTCGCGCTCATGAGCCGGTTGTCGGTGTTGACCGTCACCCGGAACCGAAGCTTCGCCAGGAGGCCGAACGGATGCTCGGCGATCGACGACGCCGCGCCGGTCTGGATGTTCGACGACGGACACAACTCCAGCGGGATCCGCTTGTCTCGCACGTACGCGGCCAAGCGGCCCAGGACAGGCTGACCGGCATCGCTCATCGTGATGTCGTCGACGATACGCACACCGTGCCCCAGCCGGTCCGCGCCGCACCACTGCAACGCCTCCCAGATGGATGGCAACCCGAACGCCTCACCGGCGTGGATGGTGAAATGCGCGTTCTCCCGTCGCAGGAATTCGAACGCGTCGAGATGGCGGGTGGGCGGGAAACCCGCCTCCGCGCCCGCGATGTCGAACCCCACGACCCCCGCCTCGCGGTACCGGATGACCAGTTCGGCGATCTCTCTGGAGCGCGCCGCGTGCCGCATCGCGGTGAGAAGTGTGGCCACCTTGACGGGGCGACCGGCCTCGGCGGCACGCTGCTCGCCCTGCCGGAACCCCTCCTGAACGGCTTCGACGACATCGTCCAGGCTCAGTTCGCGGTCGAGGTGCAGCTCAGGAGCGTAACGAACCTCGGCATAGACGACGCCGTCCGCGGCTAGGTCTTCGGCACACTCCGCGGCGACCCGGACGAGCGCCTCACGGGTCTGCATGACGCCCACCGTGTGCTGGAAGGTCTCCAGGTACCGGTCGAGCGAACCGGAATCTGCGGAGTCGACGAACCAGGTCCGCAGTCCGTCCGCGTCGGGGACCGGCAGCTCGTGGCCGTGGTCGGCCGCCAGGTCGACGATGGTTTCCGGCCGGAGCCCGCCGTCGAGGTGATCGTGCAGGACAACCTTCGGAGCGGAGCGGATTTCCTCAGGCGTAGGACTCATGCTTGCGACGTTACACGCCCCCGTGGCCGCCATTACACGCATCCGGGACCGCCGTCCCCCGGCCCCCTCCCCCGTGATCGTCAGTGGGGTGGGGGTGGGCACCCCGGCACACACACCCCCGGGGAGGACCAGCGGGGCACC